>DATMTZ010000212.1:0-3803 GCA_035563975.1 Oxalicibacterium sp.
GCGGCGTTGCGCTGAACTGCGTGATGAACGCCAGGCTGCGCGACCGCGGCCCGTTCGAACGGGTGTGGGTGCAGCCGGCCGCCGGCGATTCCGGCACCGCGCTTGGCGCCGCGCTATGGATCGATCGCGAACAGCGGCAGGACAAGGCACGGCGCTGGCAGATGGATCACGTCTTCCTCGGCCCCGGCTATGACGATGCCGCGATCGAACAGTTGCTGCGCGAGGCGCGGCTGCCATACCGCCGCGTCGCCGACATTGCGCAGGCAACCGCCGAACTACTGGCACAGAACAAGGTGGTCGGCTGGTTTCAGGGGCGCATGGAATACGGCCCGCGCTCGCTGGGCGCACGGTCGATCCTGGCCTCGCCGATCGACCCCGACATGCAAAACCACCTCAACCAGATCAAGGACCGCGAGGATTTTCGCCCGGTCGCGCCGGTCGTGCTGGAAGAGGAAGCAGCCGAATGGTTTGTCGATGGCGGCGTGTCGCCCTTCATGCTGTTCATCTACGACGTGCGCGCCGACAAGGCCGAGCGCATCCCGGCGGTTCGGCACGTGGATGGCACCGCGCGCGTGCAGACCATCAACCGTGCGCAGCATCCGCTCTACTACGATCTGCTGAAAGCTTTTCATGCACGCACCGGCGTGCCGGTGCTGGTCAACACCTCATTCAACACGCGCGGCGAACCGATCGTCTGCACGCCGCGCGACGCGCTGGAATCCTTCTGCACCACGCCGCTCGATGTGCTCGCCATCGGCTCCTTCCTGCTGGAAAAACCGAGTCTGATGCGCAACACGCGTGCGGACGACACATCGGCACCGCGCAAAGAACCGAGCGAAATCGACGCCGTCAGCGCCTAAGGGACAACGGAGAAAACCATGAAAGAACTGCATCGCAAGCGCATCCTGGTGACCGGCGGTGCGGGATTTCTCGGCTCGCACCTGTGTGAACGCCTGTTGGCGCAGGGGCACGACGTGCTGTGCGTCGACAACTTCTACACCGGCAGCAAGCGCAACATCGCGCATCTGCTCGATCATCCTGCCTTCGAGCTGATGCGGCACGACATCACCTTTCCGCTGTACGTCGAAGTCGACGAAATCTATAACCTCGCCTGTCCGGCCTCGCCGGTGCACTACCAGCACGATCCGGTGCAGACCACCAAGACCAGCGTGCACGGCTCGATCAACATGCTGGGCCTCGCGAAGCGGCTGAAGGCGAAAATCCTGCAAGCCTCGACCAGCGAAGTCTACGGCGACCCGGAAATGCACCCGCAAGTCGAGAATTATGTCGGCCATGTCAACCCGATCGGCTTGCGCTCCTGCTACGACGAAGGCAAGCGCTGCGCCGAGACGCTGTTCATGGATTACCGCCGTCAGCATGGCATGCGCGTCAAGATTGCGCGCATCTTCAATACCTATGGCCCGCGCATGCATCCGAACGACGGCCGCGTGGTGTCGAACTTCATCATGCAGGCGCTGCAGCACCAGCCGATCACGATCTACGGCGACGGTCGGCAGACGCGCTCCTTCTGTTATGTCGACGACTTGATCGTCGCCTTCGATCGCCTGATGAACAGCCCGGATGATTTCTTCGGCCCGGTCAATCTGGGCAATCCGGGGGAATACACGATGCTCGAGCTCGCCCAGACCATCATCGCGATGTGCGGTTCGCGTTCGACGCTGCAGTTCATGCCGCTACCGAGCGATGACCCGGTGCGTCGCCGTCCCGACATCTCGCTGGCGCGTGAAGCACTGGGATGGGAGCCGAGAATCGCGATGCAGGAAGGTCTGCGGCACACCATCGACTATTTCCGCAAAGTGCACGTCGAAGCATCGTTGCAGCTTGCCGAAGAAAAATATCTTCCTGCTTCGCCAGTCTGCTGACCGCAGCGAAAGCTTCGTCTGCGCAACAGTCAGACATCGCTGCCGTGCAATGGAACTTCCCCCATGCTGCAATCTCGAACCGGCTGCCATCCTTGCGAGGGAGTGACCATGTTGCGCGGCCTTACCGGTATTGCCATCACCGATTTCCACGATCGTTCGCTGCAGGCGCACCCTGCCGAAACCTTGCAGGCCGATGAGGTGTCCCCCATCTGGCGCAGTCTTGCAGCAAATCACCGCTGCAACAGCCTGCTGTGGGACGAGGAAGACAAGGCGCGCCGCACCGATGTCGGCGCCGCGGAAATCGCGGCCAGCAAGCGCCTGATCGATCAGCACAACCAGAAACGCAACGACGCGGTCGAAGCGCTCGATGAAGCCATCCTGAATGAGCTTGCCGGTGTCACGCCGCAGCCGCATGCGCGCTTGAGCAGCGAAACCGCCGGCGCCATGATTGATCGCTTGTCGATCCTTGCTCTCAAGATTTTCCACATGCGGGAACAGACCACGCGTACCGATGCCGACGCGCATCACATCGAGATGTGCCGCGCGAAATACCAGCGTCTGCTTGCGCAGCGCAAGGATCTCGCGTTCTGCCTGGACCGGCTGCTGTCCGAAGCGATGGCCGGCGACGCCTATTTCAAGGTGTACCGGCAATTCAAGATGTACAACGATCCGGCGTTGAACCCCTACCTGTATCGGCAAACGCGCATCGCAGACGCGGCGGAGTCGCAGTGAACATGGCAGCCGACGTACTGGATGCGCTCACGCCAGGCCGTTTCTAAGATCTGGCACGCGGTTTCAATCGAAAGCTGATTCCCATGCGATTGATCGCATTCATGGCGGCGATCACGATCGTCAGTTCGACCAAGGCCTTTTCTCCGAACGCGGCCAGTGCTGCCGAGTATGCCTCGTCCGACGCATGGGTTTCGCTCACGCGTGTTACCTCCTCCGCCCACGCGAGGGCCGCACATTCCTGGTCCGAAAACAAATATTCGACCTCGTCCCATACCGGCACCAGTACAATCTTTTCGACGGACATCCCGTGTTTGACGAGATCGCGGGTATGGACATCGATACAGTGCGCACAAGCATTCAATTGAGAAACCCTGAGAAAAACAAGATGAATAAGTTCGGGTTCCAGGCCCGTGTCCGTCGTGGCGTAATGATGGAGTGCTCCCAGCGCCTTGGCGCCTTCCTGCGAAACTTGAAACCAGTTTGCGCGATTCATCGCTCATACTTCCTTTCGTGAGGTAATTAGTCATGCGGCCGACAAATCTGGCCGCTATCGACAAGACGCGCGACCGGGTGCGGCTGTGACAACACCGGATGAATCTGTCACAACGGTCCGCGCTGAACCGTCTAGAAGATATCGTTTAAGCCTAGATTAACTATGAAGTCCGCCGACCTGCTCGTGTTCGAAGGGTTACGCCCACGTCTCTTTTTGATTGCCTATCGAATGCTCGGCATGCGCGCCGACGCGGAGGACGTCGTACAGGATGCCTGGTTGCGCTTTAGCACAAGCGCGCATGATGAAGTCAGATCGGCTGAAGCATGGCTGGTAACCATCACGACGCGGCTGTCGATAGATCGTTTGCGAAGCAGAAAAAACGAGCGCGAAGCCTACACCGGCTGGTGGCTTCCAGAACCTGTGGTTGAGGTGGTTGAAGAAACGCCTGAAACACTTGCCGAATTGGCAAGCGACGTTTCTGTCGCAATGCTTTGGGTTATGGAACGGCTAACGCCGGAAGAGCGTGCTGCGTTTCTTATGCGAAAGGTGTTCGACCAGGATTATCGTGACGTTGCAACTATGCTTGGCAAAACCGAAGCCGCCTGCAGACAACTCGTCCACCGGGCACAGGAACGGATACGTGAGGAGAGCCCCCGTTTCACCGTCTCGAAGAATACGCATCGAGTCGTCCTCGA
>DATMTZ010000213.1:0-5496 GCA_035563975.1 Oxalicibacterium sp.
CTGCTCGAATCGGAGCAGGGCACCAAGCTTGGCGTCGAGAGCCGCTTCCTGACCATCCTGTTTACGGATATAGAGGGATTTTCGTCGTTGTCCGAGTCGGAGCCATCGCAGCAGTTGCTGACGCGCGTCTCCGACTATTTCGCGACGGTGACACGCGCAGTGCAGCAGGAGCACGGCACCGTGGACAAATTCATCGGCGACGCCGTGATGGCGTTCTGGGGCGCGCCGAAGATACTGGAAAACCATGCCTATCTCGCCTGCGTCGCCGCGATGCGCGCGCAGCGCGGCATGGCGAAGCTGAATCAGACCTGGGCCGCGGAAAAACAGCCACCGTTGAAGCTGCGCATCGGCATCCACTGCGATTCCGTGCTGGTCGGCAATGTCGGCTCGAGCGAACGCATCAGTTACACGGTGATGGGCGACGGCGTCAACGTCGCCGCGCGGCTGGAGGGCGTGAACAAGGAAATGGGCACCTGGACCTGCGTCAGCCATACGATCTTCCGCGAGGCAGGGCACCAGCTGTGGCTGCGTCCGGTCGATACAGTGACGGTCAAGGGCCGCAAGGGCGAGCTGCTGGTGTACGAGCTGCTCGGCATCCGCGGCGACGATCCGGAGATCGCGGCGAGCGCGGCGGACATCGAATTGTGCGAATTGACGCAGGCCGCCTGGAGCGCGTTTGCCTCCGGCGATTTCCGCCGGGCGGTGATGGCTTACGGCAAGATCTTGGAAAAATTCCCGCAGGACCAGGTCGCCAAGCGCATGCTGCAAAAGAGCCGCACGGCATTCAACCGCATGAACGACGCGGTTTCCATCGACGGCTGAGGGCAAGGCATCGCGGCGATCGGCTGAACAATATCCTTTCATCACTGCCCAATACACTGGTGCAACTGATTAAAGGATCCTGATGCAACGTCGCGATTTACTGAAGGCCTCGGCCGCGCTCACGCTGGCCGGTTTTTCCGCTTCGCCGCTGCTTGCCGCCGCGCGCACTCCCAACCGACTCAAGACCCTGGACCAGGCGCAGAACTTCGACTATGCATGGCTGAAGGGTCGCGCGCGCGCGCTGGCAACGCAGCCTTACCAGGCACCGCCGCAAATTGTGCCGGACGCGATCAAGCAGCTCGACTGGGACCAGTACAAGTCGATCGCATACCGCAACGACCATGCCTTGTGGTCCGGGGATGACTTGCTGTTCCAGGTGAAATTCTTCCATCTCGGCATGTACGCGACACAACCGGTGAAAATCCACGAACTGCGCGACGGCAAGGCGCAGGAGCTGGCCTATGATCCCGAGATGTTCGACTACGGCAAAAGCGGACTGAACGGGCGCGACTTGCCGAAAGACCTCGGCTTCGCCGGCTTCCGCGTCAATTTCCATACCGATCTCGTGCGCGACATCGCGGCCTTCCTCGGCGCCAGCTATTTCCGCGCGGTTGGCGGCGAGTGGCAGTACGGCTTGTCGGCACGCGGCCTGGCGATCGATTGCGGCATGCCGAGGCCGGAAGAATTTCCGCGCTTCAGCGAATTCTGGCTGGAGCGGCCGGCGCCCGATTCCAGCAAGCTGGTGGTTTATGCGCTGCTCGATTCGCCGAGCGTGGCCGGCGCCTATCGTTTCGAAATCGCGCCCGGCGCGACGACGATGATGGAAGTCGACGCTGCGCTGTATCCGCGCCAGACCATCGAACGCATCGGCATCGCGCCGCTGACCAGCATGTTCCTGTACGGCGAGAACGACCGACGCCTCGGCATCGACAACGACTGGCGGCCGGAGATCCACGATTCGGACGGCCTGGCGATGTACACCGGCAACGGCGAATGGATCTGGCGACCGCTGGTCAATCCGGCCAGCCTGCATTTCAATGCGTATGCCGACAACAATCCGCGCGGCTTCGGCCTGATGCAGCGCGACCGCAACTTCGACCACTATCAGGACGACGGCGTGTTCTACAACCGACGTCCGAGCCTGTGGGTCGAACCGAAGGCCGGTTGGGGCAAGGGCTCGGTGCAGCTGGTCGAGATTCCGACGGTCGACGAAACCTTCGACAACATCGTCGCCTTCTGGAATCCTGAAGCGATTCCGCAAGCCGGACAGGAACTGCTGTTCGGTTATCGGCTGTATTGGGGAGCGAAAATGCCGGCGATGCCGAACCGCGCGATGGTGGTGGCGACGCGCACCGGCATCGGTGGCGTGGTCGGCAGGAAGCGCACGTATTTTTCATGGCGCTTCGCGGTCGATTTCGCCGGCGGCGATCTCGACCTGATCGGCCCGCACGTGAAGGTCGTACCGGTCATCACCGCATCGCGGGGCGAGGTCGAAATCACGTCGGCGCGGCCGCTGGAGGCAATCGGCGGCTACCGCGCCATGTTCGATCTCAGGGTGCCGGACGATGTGACGGGGCCGATCAACCTGCGCATGTACCTCGCGGCGGATGGCCAGGCGATGTCAGAAACCTGGCAGTACCAATGGACGCCGCCCGAAAAGCGCGTGTTTTAACGCAACAAAAAAGCCGACTGCATGTCGGCTTTTTTGTTGGCGCGCGCCGGTCAGCGCGTTTCGTCCTCGAACACGATGTTTTCCGGTGCTTCGTTCATTTCAGAACTTGTGTGTCCGGATGGCTGTCCGCCTTCGACACTGCTGCGTGCCGTGTGCGCGTCTTCGGTCGGAATATTTTCGATGTGATCAACGCCGATGTCCTGCCGCGCCTGGCCTTCATCCGGCATCTCGACCGTGGCGCGTTCGCCGGTGCCGCGGCGGTCGGTATCGCTGTCGCCGCCGAACAGGCCCTTGACGTCGCTGCCGCTGTCCGAGGAATCGCTTGGTCCCAGCGCGCTGTCGTCATGACCGACGCCAAGTTGACGGTCTACCGTGAGATCGTTGTCAGGGTCCAGTGTGCTCGTGCTCATGGTGCTTCTCCTTGAAAACTGTCATGCATTGATGCTAGCAACGTACACCAGGCGATTGAATAGGAGAAATGCCTTCGTTGGCGTAGGACGATTGCAGGCAGCGTTGCCAGGACACAAAGACGGCAGGCGGAACTGCGAGGTAGCGAACGAGTCAAGAAAGCTGGGATGAAGAACGTCTCGCAGCCTTGGAGGAGCGATGTACAACAGGATCGTGGTGGTAACGGGCGCCTCCGCCGGCGTCGGCCGGGCAACGGCGATCGAGTTTGCACGGCACGGCTGGCGCGTGGCCTTGCTGGCGCGCGGCATCGACGGCTTGCACGGCGCGCAACGCGATGTGGAAGCCGCCGGCGGCCGTGCGATGGTCATTCCAACCGACGTCGCCGATTACGCGCAAGTGGAAGCGGCCGCGGAGAAAGTCGAACGTGAATGGGGCGCAATCGATGTCTGGATCAATAATGCGATGGCGACCATCTTCTGCCCGGCAACGGAGATCGCGCCGGAGGACTTCAAGCGCGCCACCGAGGTCACCTATCTCGGCGGCGTATGGGGCACGCTGGCTGCGTTGAAGCGCATGAAGCAGCGCGACAGCGGCAGCATCGTGCAGATCGGCTCGGCGCTGGCCTATCGTTCCATTCCCTTGCAGGCGCCGTATTGCGGTGCCAAGAGCGCCTTGCGCGGCTTCATCGACTCGCTGCGCTCGGAGCTGATCCACGACAAGAGCAATGTGCATGTGACGATGGTGCATCTGTCCGCCTTCAACACGCCGCAATTCGACTGGGGGCGCAGCTGCATGCCGGGCAAGCCGAAGCCGCTCGGCAAGATCTTCCAGCCGGAACTGGCTGCGCGCGGCATCTACTGGTCCGCCACGCATAAACGGCGCGAATTGTGGATCGGCTTTCCTGCAGTGGAGGCGATCGTCGGCACGCGGTTCATTCCCGGTTTTCTCGACCGCAAGCTGGCGCATGAAGCGTGGGACGGCCAGCAAAGCGACGAAGCGGCCGCATCCGATCGCCGCGACAATCTGTATGCGCCTGTGCCGGGCGATCCCGGCGCGCATGGCCGTTTCGACCAACAAGCATCGTCGTCGGACGGGGAACTGTGGCTGGCCACGCATCGCACCATCGTGTTCGCCATCCTGATTCTGCTGGTCCTGCTTGCGTGGGCCGCGACACGCGCAGCGTCCTGAATGCCTAGCCTTGCTGATGCAAGGCCATGCGCAGCACTTCGGCAAGATGCAGCGGCTGCACGCCGGTGCTCTGCACGATCTGCTCGCGGCAGCTGAAGCCGTCGGCAATGACCAGCGTATCCGCATCGGCCTGACGCACCGCCGGCAGCAGCACATGCTCGCCGCAACGCATCGACACCTCGTACTTGTCGCGCTCGAAGCCGAACGAACCCGCCATGCCGCAGCAGCCGGTATCCGGCATCTCGACCTGCAGGCCGAGGCGCCGCATCACGCGTTGCTCGGCCTCCATCTTCAGCACCGACTTGTGATGGCAATGGCCGTGCACCAGCGCGCGCCGCGGCAAGGCAGGGAAGGGAAAGCCGTTCAGCTTGCTGTCGATGAATTCGCTCAGCACGAATACCTGCTGCTGCAGACGCAGGGCTTGTTCGTCGTTTGGAAACAGGTTCGGCAGCTCGGTGCGGAAAACCGATACGCAGGCCGGTTCCAACCCGACGATCGGCGTGCCGGCGCGAATGTCCGCGGCCAGCGCGTCCATCACGCGCTGCAGGTAGTCGCGTGCGCGATCGACCATGCCGAACTCGTACAGCGGTCGGCCGCAGCATACGTGCACACGCGGCAGGCGCACGCGATAGCCGGCGTGTTCCAGCACCTCGACCGCGGCCTGCGCGACGACCGGATGAAAATAATTGTTGAAAGTGTCCGGCCACAGGATCACGTCCGGCCCGGCCGATAGCGGCGGCACGCGCTGCGCGAACCAGCTGGAAAACGATTGTGCCGCAAACGGCGTGATGCGGCGCTGCGGCGCAATGCCGGTCATCTTCTTCGCGATGGCGGCAAACGGTTGCGCCTGCGTGAATACATTGGCCAGCCGCGGCGCGTGCGAAGCGAGGCGCGCCCAGCGGTCGATCATGCCGAACACGTAGGCCTTCAGCGGGCGCGGACGGCCCTCGTAGTAATGCGACATGAACTCGGCCTTGTAGGTCGCCATGTCGACACTGACCGGGCATTCACCCTTGCAGCCCTTGCACGACAGGCATAGATCGAGTGCTTCGAAGACGGCTTCGTCCTTCCAGCCGCCGGTGATGACTTCGCCCCTGACCATCTCGAACAGCAGGTGCGCGCGGCCGCGCGTCGAATGCATTTCCTCGCCGGTGGCCTTGTAGCTTGGACACATGGTGCCGGCTTTCTTGCGGCATTCGCCGACGCCGACGCAGCGCAGCAGCGTGTGCGCAAAGCTGCCGCGGTCGTTCACGTAATGGAAATGCACCGGCAGCGCCGGCGGATCGTAATGCACGCCGAGCCGCAGGTTCTGGTCCACGCCGTAGGGCTCGACCACCTTGCCGGGATTCATTTTCCAGTCCGGGTCCCAGATCTGCTTGAAGTCGCGGAAGGCTTCGACCAGCTGC
>DATMTZ010000214.1:0-4195 GCA_035563975.1 Oxalicibacterium sp.
GCGCTGGATGCCGAACTGTCCACGCCGAAGGCCTTGCCGGTTTTGCCGCAGACGGTGGCGGTGGGCGATCCTGCCGACCTGCTCAGGCGTCGCCCGGATATCCGCGCCGCCGAACGCCGGCTGGCATCGAGCAATGCGCAGATCGGCGAAAAGACCGCCGATTATTTTCCGAAGCTGACCCTGTTCGGCAACATCGGCTTCAGCGCCGACAGCCCGACGCACCTGGTACGCGGCAGCAATGCGATGCTGCTGGGCGTGCCCTATCTGTCGTGGAATTTTCTCGATTTCGGCCGTACCAAAGCCGCCGTGCGCGGCGCCGAGGCAGGGCGCGATATCGCGTTGGCGAAATACGAGAACACCGTGCTGCTGGCACTGCGCGACGCCAACACGGCGCTGTCGCGCTACGGCTACCAGCGCGACAGCGTGCTGAAGCTGTTGGCGCAGCAGGCATCGGCCCGCCATATGGCCGATCTAATGCAGCAGCGCCGCAATGCGGGTGCAGCAAGCCAGATCGATCTGCTGGATACGGAGCGTGCGCTGCGCAATGCGCAGCAGAATACGATCGAAGGGCAGGCGGATTTGATCAGGGATTTCGTGTCGCTGCAGAAAAGCCTGGGACTCGGCTGGCGCGACGCATCCTGACGCCGCACGCGGCATGAATGCGTGAAGGTTCTTTGAATTTGAACCGGGGCAACGTGTGCCTCGGACGTCTCCGGTTGATGACAACGTCCGGCTGCGCAGAAGCGCTCAGGTCAGCGCCGACGTAACCTTCAACACTTCTTCCACGGTCGTCAGGCCTTCCGTGATCTTCAACGCGCCGGCCACACGCAAGGGCTTCATGCCGTCGGTCACGCTTTGCTGCCGCAGCGCGTGAATATCGGTCTCCGCCTTGATCAGTTTGGTGAACGGTTGCGTGACCGTCAGCAATTCATACAGGCCGGTGCGGCCGCGGTAGCCGGTCTGCCTGCATTCCGGGCAGCCGACCGGCTTGTAGACCGTCGCGGGTTTCGGAATCTCCCAGCCGTCGACCAGGCTTTCCCATACATCGTCGTTGATCTCGCCGTCCGCCGATTTGCAGTGACTGCACAGCGTGCGCGTCAGGCGTTGCGCCATGATGCCGATCAGCGTGGTTTCCAGCAGGTAGTAGGGCACACCCAGTTCCAGCAGACGCATCACGGCGGACGGCGCATCGTTGGTATGCAGCGTCGACAGCACCAGGTGGCCGGTCAGCGCGGCCTGGATCGCCATCTCGGCGGTTTCCAGGTCGCGGATCTCGCCGACCATGATGATGTCCGGATCCTGCCGCATCAGTGAACGCACGCCGTCGGCAAACGACAGATCGATGCCGTGCTGCACCTGCATCTGGTTGAACGACGGCTCGACCATTTCGATCGGGTCTTCCACCGTGCAGACGTTCACTTCGCTGGTCGCGAGTGCTTTCAGCGTGGTGTACAGCGTGGTGGTCTTGCCGGAACCGGTCGGGCCGGTGACCAGGATGATGCCGTGCGGACGCGTGGTCAGGTTGTCCCAGCGCTCGGCGTCGTCCTGCGGAAAACCGAGTTCCGGCAACGACTTGACGACGACGTCAGGGTCGAAGATGCGCATCACGAGTTTTTCGCCGAAAGCAGTCGGCATGGTCGACAGCCGCAACTCGATTTCCTGTCCGCTGTTGGTGCGCGTCTTGATGCGGCCGTCCTGCGGGCGGCGTTTCTCGATCACGTCCATGCGGCCGAGCAGCTTGATGCGCGCAGTCATCGCGATCATCACGACCGCCGGCACCTGGTAGACCTGGTGCAGCACGCCGTCGATGCGGAAGCGGATCGCGCAGAATTCGCGCTTCGGTTCGAGGTGGATATCGGACGCGCGCTGTTCGAACGCGTACTGCCACAGCCAGTCGACGATGTTGACGATGTGCTGGTCGTTGGCGTCGACTTGCTTGTTGTTGCCCAGCTCGACCAGCTGCTCGAAATTGTTGCGCAGCGCGACGTCCTGCCCGTTCATCTTTTTCGCGCTCTTGATCGACTTGGCGAGCGTGAAGAATTGCGTGGTGTACTGGTCGATATCGAGCGGGCTGGCAATCACGCGCTTGACGTTGCGGCGCGAGATCTTGGCGATCTCCGGCTCCCATTCGACGTTGAACGGATCGCTGGTCGCAATCACCAGCTCGCTTGGCGTCAGTTCGACCGGCAGGATGTGGAAGCGCGCTGCGTAAGAGGCCGACATCACGTCGGCGACCTTCGTGAAATCGATCTTCAGCGGATCGATGCGGAAAAATGGGAGCTTGGATTTGCCCGCCAGCCATTCGGTCAGCCAGTCGAGGGTCAGCAGGCGGTGCGGCGGCTGCGCGGCAGCGATCTTGCACTGCGCGACCGCCACTAGCGGATGCATCGCCGCCGGCGCGTTTTTGTGGATGACCTGCGCCTGCGTGTACAGCTTCTTGACGTCATCCTTGGCGACCACGCCATCCGCCAGCAGCCAGGAAAAGATCAGCTGCAGATCCAGCCTTTGCGGCGCGGATTTGCTGGATGTGTGCGGCACGGCGGAAGCGGCAGTCGACATGGTGATAACCCGTTGAAGAAGGCGAATTCGATGCTAGCACACGGCCGGCCGGTGCTGAATGCTTATTGCTGCGATTGCCACGCCTTGATGCCGTTGACCCACGATTTGGCCGGCATTCTGGTCGCGGTAGTGATGTGCGCGGCGCGTTCGTACAGTGCCGGGATGTCGATCTCCGGCGTAGTGTTGAAGGCGATCGCGATCACGTTCCCGTCATGCACTTCCGGCAGGGCGATGATGGTGTCAAACGCATAATGCATCGCGCTCAGGTTCTTGGCATAGCTCGGATGATCGCCGAACAGGTTGACCGTCATGATGCCGTCCGGCTTCAGGCAGGCGGCGCAGGCCTGGTAAAACGCCGGCGTGTCCAGCACCGGGCCGCGCGCGGTGGCGTCGTACAGGTCGACCTGCAATGCATCGATGCGGCCGTGATGTGCAGGATCGTTGACGTAGTCCAGCGCATCCATCTCGATCACGTTCAGGCGCTCGTCGTTCGGCGGCAGCTTGAACATGGTCTGGCAGATCTGGATCACGGCCGGGTTCAGGTCGACCGCCGTCACCTGCGCCTGCGGAAAGCGCTTGTACGCAAACTTGGTCAGCGCGCCGGTGCCGAGTCCGAGCTGCACGATGTGCTGCGGTTTTTCGATGAACAGCATCCACGCCATCATCTGCTGCGCGTATTCGAGCTCGATCCAGTCTGGTTTGGACACGCGCATCGCGCCTTGCACCCATTCCGTGCCGAAGTGCAGGTAGCGGATGCCGAACTGCTCGGACAGCGTAACCGGCGCAAATTTCGGTTTGCGGGCTGGCTTGGCGGCCGGTTTGACCGCGGCCAGCGTTTTCTTTTTGCCGGGGCCGCTTTTCAGGTTGGCGTCGGCTTCGATGGATTTGCGTTTGATCAGCATGACAGGAGGCGAAAGTTCGGCCGCCATGATACCGCGTCGCAGCAGACCTGTTCCAGCACCCCTGGAATCCCGCCTACGCGGGAATGACAATACGGACGGCGGATTTTTTCTGGTTAGCGTTCCTGCGATGCCCGTTTCTAGTGAAGCACGCTGCGCCACGCTGCCAGTTTCTTCTCATAGCTCATCGCCGCGTGTGCCGGTGACGACGACGGCAACACGATGGTCTGGAAGCCGGCCTCGGCGAAGCTGGCTGCATGCCGACCCGCGGTCTTGCCGTTGAAGGCCACGCGGCGCAGTGCGGGGCAGCGCGTCTTCAGCATCTGAAAGTTGTTGGCCCGCGCATTGCGGATTGCGCTGTCCAGACTGCCTTCGCGCTCACATGCGCCAATGACATCCCATAAGCCGATGCGATGGGCTTGCAGCCGCGCCAGTCTGTTTTGGTAGGGCAGAGTAAGGAGATCGTCATTCAGCACCGCGGACAACAGGCGCCAGAACTGGTTGCGCGGATGTGCGTAGTACTGCTGCACCTGCAATGACGCCTCGCCGGGGAAGCTGCCCAGGATCAGAATCTCCGTTTGATCGTCGATCACGGGCGGAAAACAGGCAAGCAACGGGGGTGAGTGCGGGGCAGGCATGCCGGAATTTTAAGTGAGGAAGCCGTATCGGCTGCACAAAAAATTGCACCTATTGCCGCCATGACAGTCAGATAAGGACATGGCGCTTCGCGGCGGCCC
>DATMTZ010000215.1:0-9156 GCA_035563975.1 Oxalicibacterium sp.
GATCGGGCATAGGGTGGACCCACATAACTATTTCTTTCTCAGCAGTTCAAGGAAGGCGCGCAGCACCGGCGAGGCATTGTCGCGGCGCCACGCCAGGCCGGTTTCGACCAATGGCGTCTTCTGCGACAGCGCGGTGTAATCGACGCCGGGGCGCTTCAGGTTCGACACGGATTGTGGCACAAGCGCGATGCCCATGCCGGCGGACACCAAACCGATGATGGTCTGCATCTGGATCGCTTCCTGGCCGATATGCGGCGTCAGGCCGGCGTCGTGGTAGCAGGCGAGGATCGCATCGTGAAAAGCCGGCGCGATGCGGCGCGGGAAAATGACCAGCGGCATGTCGGCCACATCCTTCAGCGTCGCCTTGCGTTTGCCGCGCAGCGCGCGCAAGCCTTTCGGTGCCGCGAGGATCAGCGGTTCTGCAATCAGCGGCAGGTAGTCGAGCTCGGCTTTTACGCGCTCCGACAGCGGCGGAATCAGCAGGCCGACGTCGATGCGGCCCTGCATCAGGTCGTCCAGCTGCACATCGGTGGTTGCCTCGCGCAGTTCGATCGCGACGTCCGGATACACGGCGCGGAATTCGCGCAGGAAGGGCGGCAGCACGCTGTAGTCGGCGGTCGAGACGAAAGCCAGCGACAGACGACCTGATGCGCCGGCTGCGGTGCGCCGCATCAGGTCCGGCAAGGCGGCGGTCTGCTGCAGGATGCGGTGCGCTTCCGGCAGCAGCGCTGCGCCTGCCGCGGTCAGCGACACGCTGCGGCTGGTGCGCTGGAACAGCGATACGCCGCCCAACGCAGCTTCGAGCTGCTGAATAGACTGTGACAACGGCGGCTGCGTCATGTGCAGGCGATGCGCGGCGCGGCCGAAGTGCATTTCTTCAGCGACGGCGACGAAGTAGCGCAGCTGTCTCAGTTCGATGTTCATGTCATCCCGAGCGATTTGATCGATATGCAATTCATATTAATCTGCATTGAATCATATATTTGACACGCAGGCTCGCGCAAGGCAATCTAGCCGCTCTTTTCACGTCATTGTCCGTTTCGCGCCCTCGCGCTTGCCGGTCAGCACTATTCACCTGGAGTCATCATGGCATTCAACCGTCGTTCCAAGAACATCACGCAGGGCGTGTCGCGTAGCCCGAACCGTTCCATGTATTACGCCATGGGTTACGAGAAGGAAGACTTCGACAAGCCGATGGTCGGTATCGCGAACGGCCACTCGACGATCACGCCATGCAACTCTGGCCTGCAGAAACTGGCCGACATCGCGATCAAGACCGTCAAGGAATCCGGCGGCAACCCGCAGGTGTTCGGCACGCCGACGATTTCCGACGGCATGTCGATGGGCACCGAAGGCATGAAGTTCTCGCTGATCTCGCGCGAAGTGATCGCCGACTGCATCGAAACCGCGGTCAACGGCCAGTGGATGGATGGCTGCGTCGTCATCGGCGGCTGCGACAAGAACATGCCGGGCGGCATGATTGCCATGCTGCGCACCAACGTGCCGAGCATCTATGTGTACGGCGGCACCATCAAGCCGGGCAACTGGAAGGGCAAGGACCTGACCATCGTGTCCGCATTCGAAGCCGTCGGCGAATTCACGGCCGGCCGCATGTCGCAGGAAGATTTCGACGGCATCGAGCGCAACGCCTGCCCGTCGTCCGGTTCCTGCGGCGGCATGTATACCGCCAACACGATGTCGTCCTCGTTTGAAGCGCTCGGCATGTCGCTGCCGTACTCGTCGACGATGGCGAATCCGGACGATGAAAAGGTCGGCTCCGCTGCGGAATCGGCCCGCGTGCTGATCGAAGCGATCAAGAAAGACCTGAAGCCGCGCGACATCGTCACGCGCAAGGCGATCGAGAATGCCGTTGCCGTCATCATGGCGACCGGCGGTTCCACCAACGCCGTGCTGCATTTCCTGGCGATCGCCCACGCGGCAGATGTCGAGTGGACGATCGACGACTTCGAGCGCATGCGCAAGAAAGTGCCGGTCATCTGCGACCTGAAACCTTCCGGCAAATATGTCGCGACCGATTTGCACCGCGCAGGCGGCATTCCGCAAGTGATGAAGATCCTGCTGGACGCAGGCCTGCTGCATGGCGACTGCATGACGATCACCGGCAAGACGATCGCGGAAACGCTGGCGGATGTGCCTTCCGCGCCGCCGGCCGGCCAGGATGTGATCCATCCGATCAAGGATGCGCTGTACGAGCAGGGACATCTCGCGATCCTGAAGGGCAACCTTGCAACCGAAGGCTGCGTCGCCAAGATCACTGGCCTGAAGAACCCGGCCATCACCGGCCCGGCGCGCGTGTTTGACGACGAATACTCGGCAATGGACGCGATCATGGCGAACAAGATCAAGGCCGGCGACGTCGTCGTGCTGCGCTACCTCGGCCCGAAAGGCGGCCCGGGCATGCCGGAAATGCTGGCGCCGACTTCCGCGCTGGTCGGCCAGGGCCTGGGAGAATCGGTCGGCCTGATCACCGACGGCCGCTTTTCCGGCGGCACTTGGGGCATGGTGGTCGGCCACGTCGCGCCGGAAGCCTTCGTTGGCGGCACGATCGCGCTGGTGGAAGAGGGCGATTCGATCACGATCGACGCGCACAAGCTGATGGTGCAGCTGAACGTGCCGGATGAAGAAATCGCGCGTCGCCGCGCGGCATGGAAGCAGCCGGCGCCGAAGTACACGCGCGGCGTGCTGGCGAAGTTCGCTGCGCTGGCGGCGCCGGCAAGCAAGGGCGCCGTAACGGGTTAAGCGCTTGCGCACGCAAACAAAAAGCCGGACCCTGGTCCGGCTTTTTTCTTTGTGACCCTGGTGATTCGTGATCAGGAACGGTTCGCAGGAAATGCGTTCCAAAAATTGCATGGCATCATTCGCGCAACGGGAATCTCGTGTGTTGACAGAAACGGATCGCAAGCAAGAATCGGAGTGCAGGATGAACATCGAACAAAAGCGCCGCAGAACTTATGTCCCGTCCCTCGCATACCAGGAATCGCTGAAACATCTGGGCAAGCCGCCGGGCGGCTGGCGCGAGCAAGTCTTCATTGTCATCTTCGAAGCGGAAACCAAAGCGGGCAGGTATTTCGATTTCGCGCTGATCGCGGCAATCCTGATGAGCGTCGCCGTCGTGATGCTGGACAGCATTGCGTCAGTCAGCGCACGGTACGGCGACATTCTGGATGTTCTGGAATGGTTCTTCACCATCGCCTTCACGATCGAATATATCGCCAGATTGCTATGCGTGAACCATCCGACGCGCTATGCAAGAAGCTTTTTCGGCATCGTCGATCTGCTTTCCATTGCCCCGACCTACGCCGCCTTTTTCATTCCCGGCGTGTATGTCCTGATGGATTTCCGCCTGTTGCGGCTGCTGCGGATATTCCGATTGCTGAAGCTGACGGCCTATGTGGAGGAGTATTCGCAACTGACGCGGGCGATTTCGGCAAGCCGCCGCAAGATCTTCATCTTCCTGTCGGTAGTCGCGATATTGGTCGTGCTTAACGGCACGCTGCTATATGCCGTCGAGGGCGGACCGGGAACGCCGTTCAGCAGCATCCCGACCTCGGTGTACTGGGCGATCACCACGGTCAGCACCGTCGGTTTCGGCGACATCTACCCGCAGACCGATATCGGGCGCGCGATCGCCTCTGTCACCATGCTGATCGGCTGGGGCGTGCTCGCCGTGCCGACCGGCATCGTCACGTCCGAAATGACGGCGCTGCGCTTCGGCAAGAGGAGAATCACCACGCGCACCTGTCCCGAGTGCCTGACGACCGGACACGAGGCGGACGCCAATTTCTGCATGCATTGCGGTGAGCCGCTGCCGCGCTCAACGGAGCTTGAACAATGAGTTGCGGCGAAGGGTTAATTCCTCAATGCGCGCAATTCATTGGCCAGTGTCGCCCCGGACAGTCCGCCGACATGCGTCGACACCAGCTTTCCTTCCCTTGAGAAGTACAGCGTCGTCGGAAGCGCGCCGGTGCGAAACATGCGCATCATGTCGTTGCGCGGATCGGCGACGATGCGATCGATCGGCATCTTCATCTGATTGGCAAAAAACAGCGCGTCTTCCAGATTGCTGTCTTCGTTGATGAAGACAAAGGCAATATCGCTGTTCGTCTTCTGTGCGTCGACCAGCAAGGGCATCTCGCGGCGGCAGGGCGGGCACCAGCTGGCCCAAAGATTGACCACCATCGGTTTTCCCTGCGCCAGTTCGCGCAAGCTTGCGGTCTTTCCGCTGAAGGTCGTGACCGCTGGTTCAGGAACGGTAATATTGCCGGCAGCCGACTCCACTGAGGGCGCGGCATAAGTCCATGCCAGCAGAAAGACCAGCGTGGCGGCGCCCAGCGGTGCGCGCAGCGTCGGTTGACGCCACGTCTGCCATGCAACGAGTGCACAACCGGCGATGATGCCGGCAAAAACGTTAAAGCCGCCGTCGCGAATATCCAGTATCGAGAGCGGCGCTTTCCAGTACTGATCGAACCACATGGCGACAAAGACGATACGCGCGGCGACGAGCGACACGAAAAAAATCTGCAGCGAGGTATCGGCTACTTTGACATTTTTGCGCCGGGCCGCCAGCAGCGCAATCGCCAGGGCGCCAAGAAAGCAGACAAGCAGAACGAGTTGCGAAGTCTTGAAGAATCCGAAAGTGAGACTGGACATGAGCGTGGCGGGCAATGGAGCGGATGGACCTGTGTCATTCGCTCGCTGCGGACATTTGGTTACATCGCCGTTGGCAATCGTGCATTGTCGTTCGGTCTACTGGTAAATCTACGGGGTTGGCGGCGGGCAATGGCTGTGTTTTACTCACGCCATGAGCGAAAAAATCCATACCACCGCGCCGGCGCTTCCGGTCGATGATGACGCAGAAACCAACAGGATGTTTGCCGGAAGCGGCATGTTTGACGACCGCGAGTTGTCGGTCATTGCAACGGTCCTCAGTGCAATCCGTGCGGCCACCGAAGGAAATATTACGGCGCGCGACAAATTGATGCGTGATGCGGTCGAAGAGTACGAGGCGAGCCGGCACCTGCATTAAATATCATTGCGGGACAGAGTTTAGCGAAGCGTACTCTGTCCCCAACTGATTAAAAGTCTTGCGGGACAGAAGCCCATAAATTGCGGGACAGAGTTTGGCAAGGTGTACTCTGCCCCCAACTGACTGGGAAAGGGCGCCACGCTGTACCCAACCGATTACAACGAATCACTTGCGAAAGTTCTTCTCCACCCGCTCGCGCCGCGCCTTTTCCAGCTGTTCATGCGCCTTGCGCTTGTCCAGTCCGAGCATGCGTTCGATGAATTCGAACCAGATGAAGGCGAGCAGGAAGAGACCGGCGATCCACCACCAGGACAAATGCTCGAGCGGTCCGACTTCCATATATTTCAGCACGGCGAGTGCGACGATCAGGATGATCAGCGGCATGGTGTTTCCCCCTTGTTCCGTCGCAGCATAGGACGAAAGAAGAGGGCGGTCAATCGGTTGCGTTCGTGGTATTGTCGCGCGTGCGCCGCAGCCAATGCGAGCGCCGTTGCCGCCCGTTTTTTTGAAGGAGAATCAATGAAACTGTCCCGCCTGGTTTGCCTGATCTTTGCCGTCGGCGCGTCTCATGCCGCGTTTGCCAATGCCGATCTCGCCAAAGCGAAGAACTGCATGTCCTGCCACTCGGTGCAGAACAAGGTCGTCGGCCCCGCATTCAAGGATGTCGCGGCCAAATACGCCGGCCAGAAAGGTGCGGAAGACAAGCTGGTGCAGAAGGTCATGAAGGGCGGCGGCGGCGTCTGGGGGCCGGTGCCGATGCCGCCGAACACGCAGGTCAGCGAAGGCGAAGCGCGCACGCTGGTGAAGTGGGTACTGTCCCTGAAATAGAAAAAAGCGCCCGCGGGCGCTTTTTTCGTATGGCTCGCGACCCGGCTTACTTCGTCACTTCCAGCAGTTCGCGCTTGCCGTTTTTGAAGGTGTAGATGGTCAGCGCGCCGTCCTTCAGATCGCCCTTGGCATCGAAGGAAATCGGACCGGTCACGCCTTCATAGTGAATCTTTGCCAGTTCCGGCAGGTACTTGGCCGGCTCGGCCGATTTCGCGTTCTGCATTGCCTTCGCCATCGTCATCACGGCGTCGTAGACATACGGCGCATACAGCTTGACGTCGGTGCCGAATTTCTTCTGGTATGCGGCGCGGAAGGCTTCCATGCCTTTCTGGTGCGCGGCATCCACGCCGCCCGCTTCCGCGCAGATCACCTGGCCGTCTGCCATGCTGGTGCCGGCCAGCGAACCGAGTTGCGTGGTGCACACGCCGTCGCCGCCCATGAAGCGCGTCTTGATGCCGAGCTGACGCATCTGGCGCAGCATCGGGCCGGCGACCGCGTCCATGCCGCCGAAGAAGATCACGTCGGGATTCTTGGCCTTGATCGCGGTCAGGATCGCATTGAAGTCGGTAGCCTTGTCGTTCGTATACTGTTGCGACACGACGTCGACGCCGGCTTTCTTCACGCTCTTGCTGAATTCGTTGGCGACGCCCTGGCCATAGGCGGTGCGGTCATCGATGACTGCGATATTCTTGATCTTGAAATGCTCGATCGCGTAGCGGCCGAGCGCGCTGCCCAGTTGCGCGTCATTCGCGACCACGCGGAACGCCGTGTTGAAGCGCTGTTGCGTGTATTTCGGGCTGGTGGTCGACGGCGATATCTGCGGAATGCCGGCGACGTAATAGATTTTCGAGGCGGGAATCGTGGTGCCGGAATTCAGGTGTCCGATCACGCCGTTGACGCCGGCGTCGACCAGCTTTTGCGCCACCGCCGTGGCCTGGCGCGGGTCGGCTGCGTCGTCTTCCGACACCAGCTCGAAGCGCACCTTCTTGCCGCCGATCATGGTGCCTTTGTCGTTCAGCTCGTCGATCGCCATGCGCGCGCCATTTTCATTGTCCTTGCCCAGATGCGCAACGGCGCCGGTCATCGGCGCGACATGGCCGATGCGGACGACCTGCTCCTGCGACCAGGCGTTCGCTGCGCATGCCAGCAGCAGTGCGCCGGCCAGCGGAATCATTCTTGTCTTGAAGCGCATATATTTGTCTCCTGAGGATTGTAAAAACGCGGGCGAGCTGCAACACTGGGGCAGGCCGCTCAAAACGGCACGACGTTACAACAGAAAAAACGGTAAGCAAAGCCTTTTTGCGCTTTTTTCTTCTTCCCTCCCATGGCTAAATTCCACACTCTCGACAAGGTCGACCGCAAGTTGCTGAATCTTCTGCAGAAGGACAACCAGATGCCGACGCGCACGCTGGCCGAGAAAGTGCACATCTCGCAGCCGACCTGTCTGCGTCGCATCCGCGACATGCGCGCGGCCGGGGTCATCAATGCGGACGTGGCGATGATCGATCCGTTTGCGCTGGGTTACGGCATGCTCGCGTTTCTGGAAGTGTCGCTTGCCGACCAGTCTGACGAGCACATGCAGGCCTTCGAGGCGCGCATGGCGAAAGAGGCCGAAGTGATGCAGTGCTATTTCGTGTCGGGCGACTACGATTATTTCCTGGTGGTCCATGTGATCGACATGGACGCCTATTACCAGTTCGTGCGGCGCGCGATATCCGGCTCCGGCAACGTACGGCATTTTCAGTCGCGTTTCCCGATGAAGCGGGCCAAGTTCGATACGCGGATTGCGTTCGACGAGAAGGCGAACGAGGTGCAGGTAAGGGTAAGGAAGTAAGATCACGTTCGCGCACGAGGCAGGAATCGGAATATCCCGACAACTCGGCGCGGCAAACCGCGCAGCAAAGATCAGGCCGTCACGGATGTCGTCCCTGCCACGCTGTCGCGCTTGCGATAGGGCATGCCGGTGAAATGGAAATCGACGTCCGGCTGGCGGCCTGACACGATCTCCGCAACCGCGCGTCCCGAGCCGCAACCCATGGTCCAGCCCAGCGTGCCGTGTCCGGTATTCAGGAACAGGTTGGAGAATTTCGTCTTGCCGATGTACGGCACGTTCGACGGCGTCAGCGGCCGCAGGCCCGCCCAGTAGGTCGGGTGATCGAAATCGCAGGCGCCGGGGAACAGTTCGCGCGTGCGGCGCGTGATCGCTTCGCAGCGCGTCATGTTCAGCTCGCGCGTATAGCCGTTCAGTTCACAGGTGCCAGCCACGCGCAGGCGGTCGCCCAGGCGCGACAGCACCAGCTTGTAGCCATCGTCGGTCAATGAGACGGTCGGCGCGGCGTCCGGATCGGTGACGGTGTAGGTGGCCGAATACCCCTTGCCCGGATAGATCATCAGGTCAATGCCCAGCGGCTTCAGCAAGGGTACCGAGAAGCTTCCCATCGCCATCACGAATGCATCGGCGCGCAATACCTGGTGGCGGCCCTCCGGCGAGATGATTTCCACGCCGGTCACTTTCGCGTGCGCGCCGCTGCCTTCGGTCAGCAGGCGCGTCACCGTCGTATTGAATCGGAATTGCACGCCGGCGTCGGCTGCCCTGGCCGCAAGGCCGGTCGTGAACTTGTAGACGTCGCCTGATTCGTCGGTTTCGGTGAAGTCGCCGCCGACGATCCTGTCGCGAATGCTGGAAAGCGCAGGTTCGATGCGCACCACTTCATCAGCGGTAATCGAGTTGCGCGGGCAGCCCAGTTCGCGCATCAGCCTGGCGGCGGCAAGCGATTCGTCGAAGTCCTTCTGCTCGGTGTAGAAGTGCAGAATGCCGCGCGTCAGATAGTCATAATCGATGCCGGTTTCGGCGCGCACCGCCTGCAAGGTCTGGCGGCTGTACTCGGCAATCGCGACGATTTGGCGGATGTTGTCCGCGGTGCGGGCGGGCGTGCATTCACGCAGGAAGTGCAGGCCCCATCTCCATTGCAGCCATTCTGCGCGGAAGCGGTACAGCAGCGGCGCGTCTTCCTTGCCCATCCACTTCAGGATTTTCATCGGCGCCGCCGGATTGGCCCACGGCTCGGCGTGCGATACCGAGATCTGGCAGCCGTTGGCAAAGCTGGTTTCCTGCGCCGCGCCGGGGCGACGCTCGATCACCGTCACCTCGTGTCCTGCCTTTTGCAGGAACCACGCGGACGCGGTGCCGACAATGCCTGAACCTAAGACGATGACTTTCATTTCCACTCTCCGGGCAAATTCGCTTCAAGAATGAAATTGTAGAAAGTTATCGATTGTTT
>DATMTZ010000216.1:0-13093 GCA_035563975.1 Oxalicibacterium sp.
GTGCTGGCGGAGCAGGCCGATGCCTTCGATGCGGACGCCGTGCGCTGTGTGATAAAGGCGGCCGGCGGACCGGCGCCAGCGGCGAGTGCACCACGCCGGAGCCTGCTGTCGGACCGCGAGACCGAAGTCCTGCGCCGCATCAGCCTGGGCGAAAGCAACAAGGAAGCGGCACGGGTCATGCAGATCAGCCCATCGACGGTACGCACGCACGTGGAAAGCATCTTTCGCAAGCTGGCGTGCTCGACGCGGGCCGCCGCCACGCTCAAGGCGCTGACCTTGGGATTGATCTGAAAAACAAAAAACCCGCCGGACTCGCGTCGCGGCGGGTTTTGTGATGCGGAGTAAAAATTACTCTGCAGCGGCTTCGGCCGTTGCGGCACCGCGCGGGATCGACGAGGTGGCGACGGTCTGGTCCTGGCCGTGGGCCACGACGGTCACGCCTTCCGGCAGGGCCAGCTGCGACACGTGGATCGACTGGCCGGCTTCCAGCTTCGACAGGTCGACGGTGATGAATTCCGGCAGTTGGCCCGGCAGGCAGGACACGTCCAGTTCGTTCAGCACGTGCGACACGATGGCGCCGCTCAGCTTGACTGCCGGCGAGATCTCGGCGTTGACGAAGTGCAGGGCGACCTTGGCGTGGATCGGCTGCGAAGCGTCGACGCGCTGGAAGTCAGCGTGCAGGACCAGTTGCTTGTATGCGTGCATCTGGAAGTCACGCAGCAGGACTTTCTGCGTCTTGCCGTCCAGTTCCAGATCCAGGATCGAACCGTGGAAAGCTTCTTTCTTGAGCGCGTGGAACAACGCGTTGCCATCCAGGGCGATCAGTTCCGGGGCAGCGGCGCCACCGTAGATGATGCCCGGGGTCTGGCCGGCGTTGCGCAGGCGGCGGCTCGCTCCGGTCCCCTGCTGAGTACGTGCAAATGCGACTACTTTCATGGTGTTACTCCAAAGTGTGGGCCCGAATGCCGGCGCGTGCCGGCCCGGTTGCCCGGGTTGTGATGTCCCCGCGACCAGGGACATCGGTAAAGAGCGCACTCGCGCACGCTCAAGAAATTCTGTAAACCTTTGATACGTCAACGGCGCGCCGGCTTTTCAGCCAGGCGCGCCGCGCTTGAAACCTGATTCGATCAGTCGACGAACAGCGAGATGACCGAGTCGCCCTTGACGATACGCTTGAACGTTTCGGCCAGCAGCGGTGCGCAGGTCAGCTGGCGGATCTTGCCGCAAGCCTGGGCAGCCGGGCTCAGCGGGATCGTGTCGGTGACGACCAGTTCATCCAGCGGCGAGTTCGCGATACGCTCGATGGCCGGGCCGGACAGGACCGGGTGCGTGCAGTATGCGACGACTTTCTTCGCGCCACGCTCCTTGAGGACTTCGGCGGCCTTGGTCAGCGTGCCTGCGGTGTCGACCATGTCGTCCATGATCACGCAGTTGCGACCTTCGACCTCACCGATGATGTTCATGACTTCCGACACGTTCGCCTTCGGGCGGCGCTTGTCGATGATCGCCAGGTCACAGCCGAGGCGCTTGGCCAGCGCACGGGCACGCACCACACCGCCGACGTCCGGCGACACGACGAGCAGGTCGTCGTAGTTGCGCTTCTGCAGGTCACCCAGCAGCAGCGGCGATGCGTAGATGTTGTCGACCGGGATGTCGAAGAAGCCCTGGATCTGGTCGGCGTGCAGGTCCATGATCAGGACGCGCTCGACGCCGGCTTCCTGCAGCATGTTCGCGACGACTTTCGCCGAGATCGCGACACGCGCGGAACGCGGACGGCGGTCCTGGCGGGCATAGCCGAAGTACGGAATCGCCGCGGTGATGCGGCCAGCCGATGCGCGCTTGAGAGCGTCGACCATCAGCATGATTTCCATCAGGCTGTCGTTGGTGGGGGCGCAGGTCGATTGCAGAACGAAGACGTCCTTGCCGCGAACGTTCTCGTTGATTTCGACCATGACTTCGCCGTCGGAGAACTTCGAAACTACGGCTTTGCCGAGAGGAATGCCGAGGTTTTTTGCGACCCCTTCTGCTAGCGCCGGATTGGCATTGCCGGTAAAAACCATCAGGTTTTCGTAAGCCATGGGAGTCCCAGAGATGTAAGAAGCGTTGAAAGAACTTGAAAAGCAGCTAATCGTCGGATGATTAACGCTGAACCACAAAAAAAAATGAGCCGCTCATTGGCGGCTCCATTTTTTATCTGCCTGCTGGAGCACTCGTCATCGTCAGCTCAGGCAAAGAAACTTTGGCAGGGGAACAAGGATTCGAACCTTGGAATGCCGGAATCAAAATCCGGTGCCTTAACCAACTTGGCGATTCCCCTACACAACCTTGTGTCCGATGGCGTCTTCGCTTTTCAGCGGCGGATCGCCGTCAGACGAATCTGGTGTTACGACTGCAAATGCGCGAGCGGATGATGCTTGAGCGCTCTGGCTTTCCAGGCTGTCCACTTTGCCGGTACCTGCTTCAGTACCGCATCGGCTTGCTGCTCTTCCTTGAAGGCACAGAACACGCAAGCGCCGGAGCCGGTCATCCTTGCTTCGCCAAATTGGCCCAGCCATTCGATGGCTTCGGCAACAGGCGGAAACAACTTCGTCGCCACGACTTGCAGGTCGTTTTTTCCGAAGCTCACTACAGCCCCGGAAAAGTCCGATATTTTGACCGGTTTGGAATCGCGTGTCAATTCGGTTGCAGAAAAAATCTGCTGCGTCGGCACCGCCACGCCCGGTTCGAGCACGAGATACCAGCAATCCGGCGTGTCGACTTCGACCAGGGCTTCACCTATGCCTTCGGCGAACGCATTGCTGCCGAACACGAAGAAGGGCACGTCGGCGCCCAGTTGCAAGCCGAGCGCCATCAATTCTTCGCGCGTCAATCCGGTTTGCCACAGACGGTTCAGCGCCATCAGCGTGGTCGCCGCATCGGACGAACCGCCGCCCAGGCCGCCGCCCATCGGCAGGCGCTTCTCGACGGCAATATCGGCGCCGAACGGGCGCAGCGGATATTTGCGCTGCGCCGCCTGCTGCAGCAGGCGCGCCGCGCGCACGCAGAGGTCGCTGTCGGCCGGCACGCCGTCCAGCGCGGTAGTGCGCACGATCTGGTTATCGTCGCGCGTGCAAAAGTGCAGCGTGTCGCCGCGGTCGATCAGCTGGAACACGGTCTGCAGCAGGTGGTAGCCGTCGGCGCGCCGGCCGGTGACGTGCAGGAAGAGATTCAGCTTGGCCGGCGCTGCGCAATTGTTCAGGATCTGCGTCATGGTCGATCGGATATTAAGGCGCCTGCCACTTGTCGATCACGATGCGCATCGTGACGTTGCCGGCCTGCGCCGTCTCGCGTTGCAGGTCGATGCGTTTCGGATGCGGACGGGCCGGATCGCTGTCGTCCCAGCCGACATAGTCGATATGCCAGCCGTCATTGGTGGCGACACTGGTGCCCGAGGCGGCAACGACGCGCTTGCCATTGGCGTCGATGGCAAAGCCTTGCAGCCAATGGCGCAAACCGGAAACCGGCAGCGGCCAGCCGAGCGACTGTGCCGCCAGCTGGTCGACATCTTCCGCCGCGCGCGGCGCCTGGCCCGATTGCGTCAGCGTGGCGTGATCGGGATCGACTTCGATGACCGCCAGTATCTGGCCGAGCGGCGACATCAGCGTGACATGCGTACGCTGCGCGGTTTGCCGCCATGCGAAGCTGCCGTGCAGCGCCTGGTCCTGGCCGTTCTGCTGGTATTGCACCGACAGGCGGCCGTCGAGTTCGATCGTGTTGCGATATGAGCGGCTTGCCGCCTGCGGCGCGTTGAGCGCGTCCTGCGCGGCCGGCGGCGCCAGTTCGGCGCAGCCGCTCATCATCAAGGCCGGCAGGGCGAATATCGCCACGCGATGAAAGAAGGCGTTTTTCATTGAAAAGTAAGTGTGCGGGGCAATGCGGGCTTGCGCATCGGCCGATCAAGACATGCTGCAGAAGAGCGCTTGCGGATCAACGGCGAGGTCACAGGTTCACGCGCAGCCGCGCCAGCGTGCTCTTCAGCGTGTCGTTCTGCGGATCCTTCTGGCTGGCTTCGCGCCACAGTTCCTGCGCGGTGCCTTTCTCGCCCTTGGCCCACAGCACTTCGCCGAGGTGCGTGGCGATTTCGACATCGGGCCGCAACGCATAGGCGCGCCGCAGGTAGTCCTCGGCTTCCTTCAAATGGCCGAGGCGGAAATGCACCCAGCCCATGCTGTCCATGATGAACGGATCTTCCGGCGCCAGCTGCAGGGCTTTCTGGATCAGCGCGAGCGCTTCCGGCAGGCGCATGTTGCGATCGGCAAACGCGTAGCCGAGCGCGTTGTAGGCATGCTGGTTCTCCGGCGCCAGCTTGATGACCTTGCGCAGCGCCGGCTCCATCAAGTCCAGCCGTTCCGCTCTTTCCGCCAGCATCGCGTAGTCGTACAGCAGGCTGGTGTCGTCCGGGAAGCGGTCGACGCCTTTTTTCATCACCGTCAGCGCTTCCGGCATGCGATTGGCGTCGCGCAGGATTTGCGCTTCCGCCACGACGACCTGTTCCTGGTCGCGCTGGCCGATCGGCTTCAGCCGGTGCAGCAGGCTGCGCGCGCCTTCGACGTCGCCGGCTTTCGCCATGATCAGCGCGCTCTGGATCTGCGCGCCCATGTAGGCCGGACCGGCATCGACTTGCGCCAGCCACTTCAGCGCGCCCTGGTAGTCTTTGCGCTCCAGCGCAATCTGCGTCAGGATCTGCAGCGCCTGCGTCGAATCGCGGTTTTCTTCCGGGTGTTCTTCCAGCGCCTTCAGGTATTCGGTCAGGTATTTCTCGGCCTGGGGGAGATTATTGGTCTGCGCGTTCAGCACGCCCAGCGCATACAGCGCGGTCAGGTCGTCCGGATTGTTCTTCAGCAGGATGTCGAGCTGGGCCTGCGCTTCGTCAGCCTGCTTGTCGTCGATCAGCACCTTGGCATAGGCGATGCGGGCATCGCGCGCGTGGGGGTTGGCATCGAGGAAGGTCTTCAGGATGTGCAGGGCTTCCGAACGGTCCTTGGTCGATTGCGCCAGCATCAGCGCGGCCAGCTCGAGGTCCGGCTTCATCTTCAGCGCGATCTGCGCTTCGCTTTGCGCGCGCGGCAGGTCGCCCATCGCAAAGGCGCCCTGTGAAAGCGCCAGGTGGGTTTCATACAGCGTCTGGTACGGTCCGGCGATGTCTTCCAGCAGCGCAAAGGCCGCGGCCTTGTCATTGACGCGCGACAGCAGGCGCTGGATCTGCATGATCAGCAGGCCGCGCGCCTGCGGCTTCACTTCCTGCAGGCGCTGGATCAGCACGGTCTTGGCGTCGGCCAGATTGCCTTCCAACATGACCAGGCCAAGATAGAACTGATCGGCCTCGTCCGAATGAGGGGCCAGCTCGCGCCACAGGCGCACGGCGGACAAGGCTTCGCCGACCTGCCTGACCGACAGCGCGATTTCGGCGGCGCGGCGCGCCAGCCGCGGATCACGCGTCTGCTGCGCCGACACCATCATCGTCACGTAGGCGAGCTGCCAGTCGCCGCGCTGCGCTGCCAGTTCCGCGCGCAGCAGCTTGAACATCAGGTCGTCGGTCAGTTCCACCGATGGCAGCGGATCGTCTTCCTCGTCCTTGTCCGCGCTCTTTGCCTTGTCGGCGGTGCCGGTGGCGGCATCGGTCTTGTGCGGCGCCGGCAGTGGTGCGTCGGCGGCTTGCTTGTTCTGTGCAATGGGTTGGGCCTGCAGGTCGGCAGCGACGGAAAACAGAGTCGACAGCGTTACAATGGCGAGAGCTTTTTTCAATTGAAGTCCAGGCAATTCGGGCAGAATTTTTATTCTACGCTCAACCGGCACCTGATGCGCGGGCGCGCCTGTCGCGTGCGCCCGGCTGGCCAGCAAGCATCCTTCACAAGCAAGCCGTTTTCTCATGCCTGAATTACCCGAAGTTGAAGTTACCCGCCGCGGCGTGGCGCCGCATGTCGAAGGGCGCACGGTCAGCAGCGTCGTGCTGCGGCATAGCGGCTTGCGCTGGCCGTTTCCGCCCGACTTGCCGCAGCTGCTGCGCGGCCGCCGCGTCACCGGCACCGCGCGCCGCGGCAAATACCTGCTGATCCTTTTCGAGCACGGCACGCTGATCGTGCATCTCGGCATGTCGGGCCATTTGCGCGTGCTGCCGCGCGATACACCGCCGAAGAAGCACGATCATTTCGACCTGGAACTGGGCGAGCAGGTGCTGCGCCTGTCCGATCCGCGCCGCTTCGGCGCCGTGCTGTGGCATGCGGCGGAAGAGGGCGATATCGAGAATCACCTGCTGCTGCGCGGCTTGGGCATCGAGCCGCTCGGCGACGCTTTCGACGGCGCATGGCTGTACCGCCAGACGCGCAATCGCAGCGCGGCAATCAAGCAGGTGTTGTTGGCTGGCGACATCGTGGTCGGCGTCGGCAATATCTATGCATCCGAGAGTTTGTTCCAGGCCCGTATCAATCCGAAAACACCGGCGCACCGCATCGGCCTCGCGCGCTACGAACGTCTGGCGCAAGCGATACGCGTGATTCTGGCTGCGGCGATCGAGCAGGGCGGCAGCAGTTTGCGCGATTTCATCAACGTCAACGGCCAGTCCGGTTATTTCCAGCAAAATTACTTTACGTACGCGAGAACGGGCGAGCCTTGCCGGATATGCAATACGCCGATACGGCAGATCGTGCAGGGACAGCGCTCGACCTTCTACTGCCCAAATTGTCAAAAGTGACGGCCGATGCTAGTGTCCTGCTTGCACTGCGGCATTTCGTGCGCCGCAGTCGATGTGCGGTTTCTTATGCGTTCGCGCTTAATACAATGACGATGAGGTTCACGTGAGTAATCTGGTGCAGAAATTCCAGGAATACAGCGGCTGGCGCAACCAGGTCAAGACTGCGCTCGAACGTTATCGCGATTGCATAGGCGCGCTCGACCTGTCGGACGCCGCCGGCGACCAGCGTCTGGCGCATGCACTGACGCGGCTGAACGAAGACAAGCTGTCGATCGCCTTCGTCGCCGAATTCTCGCGCGGCAAATCCGAACTGATCAACGCGATCTTCTTTGCCGACTATGGCCAGCGCATCCTGCCGACCTCGGCCGGCCGCACCACGATGTGCCCGACCGAATTGCTGTACGACGAAACCTTTCCGCCCTCGATCCGGCTGCTGCCGATCGAGACGCGCGCCGAAGCGCAATCGACCAGCGATTACAAGGCGCAGAGCCACGTCTGGACCGTGCTGCCGCTCGACATTGCCAATGGTGACGGCATGCTGGAAGCCTTCAAGCAGGTCAGCCTGACCAAGCGCGTGCCGGTGGACGAAGCGGCGCGCTACGGCCTGTACGACGGCAACGATCCCGACATGGCCGCGACGGTAGACGAAGACGGCATGGTCGAGATCTCGCAATGGCGCCACGCGATCGTCAATTTCCCGCATCCATTGCTGCAGCAGGGCCTGGTGATCGTCGACACGCCGGGTCTGAACGCGATCGGCACCGAACCGGAACTGACGCTGAACCTGATTCCGAACGCGCACGCGGTGCTGTTCATCCTTGCCGCCGATACCGGCGTGACCAAGAGCGATATCGACATCTGGCGCAACCACATCGGCGGCGGCGCCGGACGGATTGCCGTGCTGAACAAAATCGACAGCATGTGGGATGAATTGCGTACGCCGGCCGAAATCGCGCAGCAGATCGACATGCAGGTCGACAGCGTGGCGCAGACGCTGGAACTGCCGACACAGCAGGTGTTCCCGATTTCCGCGCAGAAGGGTTTGCTGGCGAAGATCAACCGCGACGCGCCGCTGCTCGCGAAGAGCCGCCTGCCGAAGCTGGAAAGCGCCTTGTCGGACGAACTGATTCCGGGCAAGCAGGACATCATCCGCTCGCAGTTGCTGACCGACATCGACGAGCTGGCCGCATCGCGCCAGGCCTTGATGGCCTCGCGCCTGCGCAACGTGGTCGAGCAACTGGTCGAGCTGAAGAGCCTGCGCGGCAAGAACCGCAACATTCTTGACCACATGATGAAGCGCATCGACATGGAGAAGACCGAATTCGACGGCAGCCTGTTCAAGCTGCAGGCGACGCGCTCGGTGTTCGCGCGCCTGTCGAACGACGTGTTCACGCATCTGGGTATGGGCGCGCTGAAAGACAACATCCGCGGCACGCGCGATGCGATGGAAAGCAGCAAGTTCACGGCCGGCCTGCGCCAGGCGGTGAAGGTATTCTTCCAGCAGGCGCTCGACAGCCTGAACGCCTCCTCGCAGAAGACCGATGAAATCAGCGAAATGATGTCGGTCATGTACCGCAAGTTCTCGACCGAGCATGGCCTCGCGCTGGCGACGCCGATGCCGTTCTCGCTGGACAAATATCGCAAGGAAATCCGTTTGATCGAGAGCCTGTACCACAAGCAGTTCGGCGCGGCGACCGTGCTGACCACGCCGCAGGTCGTGCTGATGCAGAAGTTCTTCGACTCGATCGCCTCGCGCGTCAAGCAGTGCTTCCTGCAGGCCAACCGCGATGCGGAAGCGTGGCTGAAGGTCGTGATGGCGCCGCTGGAAGCGCAGATCGGCGAACACAAGCTGCAGCTGAAGCGCCGTCGCAAGTCGATCGAGAAAATCCTGGCGGCAACCGACAGTCTGGAAGAAAAGCTGCTTGCGCTGGAGCAGATGCGGTTCGAGCTTGAAACGCAGCGCGCGCAGCTGGTGCGCGCTGAAACCGAACTGAAGGCGGCGATCGCCGCGCAACTGGATTCGTACAAAGCCGCGGCGTAGATGAAACGACTTGTACCCGATATCGCCGCTTCCGCTTCCCCTCAAAACAAGAATCAAAAGAAGTCCGCAGCATCCCAATCAAAGCAAACGCGCGCAAGCTCGTCGAACGACGACTTGTGCGATCCCGCTTTTTCGCGCGATGTGATTGCCTGGCAAAAGAAGCATGGCCGCCACGCGCTGCCGTGGCAGAACACGCGTGATGCCTATCGCGTATGGCTGTCGGAAATCATGCTGCAGCAGACGCAGGTTGCGGCGGTGATTCCGTATTACGAACGTTTTCTGCAACGCTTCCCGACCGTGCAGTCGCTTGCTGCCGCGCCGAGCGAAGACGTGATGGCGCACTGGAGCGGGCTCGGCTACTACTCGCGCGCGCGCAATCTGCACAAGTGCGCACAGATGGTGGTCGCGCAATACGATGGCGTTTTCCCGTCCGATCCGGCCTTGCTGGAGCAATTGCCCGGCATTGGCCGTTCGACTGCGGCGGCAATCGCCGCGTTCTCCTACGGCACGCGTGCTGCAATTTTGGACGGCAACGTCAAACGCGTGTTTGCGCGCGTGTTCGGTATCGACCGCTATCCGGGCGAGAAGCAGGTCGAGAACGAGATGTGGCTGCGCGCCGTCGCCTTGCTGCCTGAGCACGATGACATGCAGGCTGGCATTCAGTCATATACGCAAGGCTTGATGGATCTGGGCGCAACGCTGTGCGTGCGCAGCCGGCCCGATTGCCATCGCTGCCCGCTGGCGCAGCGCTGCGTTGCCTATGCCAGCGGCCGCACCAGCGAGCTGCCGGTGCGCAAACCGAAAAAGGCGATACCGGAAAAGGAGACTGCGATGCTGGTGATCACCGATGGCGATCGCGTGTTGCTGGAACAGCGTCCCGACAGCGGCATCTGGGGGGGCTTGCTGTCCTTGCCGGAACTGCCGCTGGTCGACGATGGCGTGGCCGAAGATACTTTGCATGCGGCCGTCGCACCTTTTGGCACGGTGGCATCGATAGAACGCCTGCCGATGCTGTCGCACACCTTCACGCATTTCAAGCTGCACATCACGCCCTACCAATTGCGGCTCGCGCAAACGCATCAGCGCGTCGCTGAGATAAATCACGTCTGGTATGTGGCTAGTGCCCTACGCGGTGCGCCGCTTCCGGCGCCCATCAAGAAACTGCTGCTGGCGGTGTTCCGCGAGCCGGATCTATTGTCCGGCGTATAAACGGTTAGATAATTTCGTGCTGCTGCAGGTACTGGCAAATGATCGCCAGCCTGCTCTGCGGGTCATCCAGTTCCAGCAGCTTCTGCCTGGCCTTCAGCGGAATCGGCAGGATTTCGCTCCAGCGGTTGGCGACCCAGCCCGCATCGTCCAGTTGCATGCGGTCCGGGAAAGGGCTGACGAAGGCCGCTTCCTGTTCCGCGCGGCCCTTTGCATTGATGTCCTCGATGACCAGTTGCAGCATGTTCGCGCACGGTTGCTGCGGCGGCGTGGGCGGCACGACGGCGTCGGCCGCGATGAATTCCACCTGCGCCTCGACGTGCCGGTCTTTGCCGGTGCGCGTCTGCAGGATGCGAAAGCGCCGACCGCCCTCGGTGCGCAGCATCAGCACGCCGAGTTGCGAGGCATCGCAGTCGACGATATGGGCCAGGCAACCGACGCTTTCCGGCTCGGCCGCTTCGCCGACTTCCCGTCCCGACTTGATCAGCGCCACGCCGAACGGCGATTCGCGCTTCATGCAGTCGCGCACCATGTCGATGTAGCGCGTCTCGAATACTTTCAGGGGCAATACGCCGCCCGGAAACAGCACGGCATTGAGGGGAAACAGCGGCAGCCAGTTTTCGTTATCGGACATGGTGAAGAATGAACTGTCGCCGCGTGCGATACGCGACGTGTGGATTCAGTCGAGCTCGCGGTGCCGCAGCAACACGTGCTCGGCAGCGCGGAAATATTGGGTCAGCCGTTCCGCCATGAAGACGGAGCGATGCTGGCCGCCGGTGCAGCCGATTGCCACCGTCAGGTAGCTGCGGTTGTCGTTCTTGAATGCGGGCAGCCACTTTTCGACGAAGACGCGAATGTCGTCCAGCAATGCCATCGCGTCCGGCTGCGCCTGCAGGAAGTCCTGCACCAGCTTGTCGCGGCCGGTCAGCGGACGCATCACGTCGTCATAGTGCGGATTAGGCAGCATGCGCACGTCGAACACCAGGTCGGCGTCCAGCGGCACGCCGAACTTGAAGGCGAAGGATTCGAACAGCAGCGTGAGCGGCGAGCGCTCGCTCTCGACCAGGCTCTTGATCCAGGCGCGCAGCTTGTTGGCGCGCATGCCCGAGGTGTCGATCACATGGCCGATCTCCTCGATGCCGGCCAGCATTTCGCGTTCCTCGCGGATGCATTCGGTCAGCGTCGGAAGATCGTCCGGCAGTTCGCTCAGCGGGCTGCGATGCGACAGCGGATGGCTGCGACGGGTTTCGGAAAAACGCGCGATCAGCGAATCGGTTTTCGCGGTCAGGAACAGCACCTTGACGTCGTGGCCCTGTTCGCGCAGCCAGGCGATGTCGGCCGGCAGGCCGACCAGCGAACGCGCGCTGCGCGCATCCATCGCGACCGCCAGCGATTCGCCTTGTTCTTCGATGCGGGCTGCGACCAGCGCGCGCAACAGCATCGGCGGCAGGTTGTCGACGCAGAAATAACCGGCGTCCTCCAGTGCATGGAGGCCGACCGATTTACCGGAACCGGAGATGCCTGTGATGAGAATGATGCGCATGGCGGTCATCATACCGCAAGCGTATCGGCGTGAAGGCGCAGAAGCTTACTCGGGATCGCTTTCCATCGCCTTTTGCTGGCGCACGATGAAGTCCTTCAGCGTATCGATGCCGCGCATCTGCAGGATGGTGTTGCGCACCGCGGCTTCCAGCAGCACCGCAAGGTTGCGGCCGGCCTCGACCGGGATGATGACCTTGCGGATCGGCAGGCCGAGAATCTCTTCGGTCTGCGAAGTCATCGGCAGGCGTTCGTACTGCTCTTCCATCGTGTTGCGGCGGACCAGATGCACGATCAGGTTCAGGCGCATCTTGCGGCGCACTGCGGTCTCGCCGAAGATGGTCTTGATGTCGAGCAGGCCGAGGCCGCGCACTTCGAGCAGGTTGCGCAGCAGCGGCGGGCAGCGGCCTTCGATCATGTTCGGCGCGATGCGCGCGAACTCGACCGCGTCGTCGGCCACCAGGCCGTGGCTGCGCGAGATCAGCTCCAGGCCGAGCTCACTCTTGCCGAGGCCGGATTCGCCGGTGATGAGCACGCCCACGCCCAACACGTCCATGAATACGCCGTGCATCGTCACGCGCTGCGCCAGCTTCTTCGACAGGTAGACACGCAGGTAATCAATCACCTGCGCGGCCGGCAGCGGCGTCGAGAACAACGGAATGTTCTTTTCATCGCATTCGGCCATGATGGCCGGCGGCGTTTCCAGTCCTTGCGCGATGATGAAGGCCGGCGGCGAGCCGGCGACCAGCTCGGCGGTCTGGTCGGCGCGCGAACGCGGCGACAGGCGCTTGTAGTAGTCGATTTCCTGGTGGCCGAAGATCTGGATGCGGCCTGGGTGGATCAGGTTCAGGTGGCCCACCTGGTCGGCCGACGAGGTGGCGTCGCCCGAGATGCGCCGCTCGCCGCCGGAGAAGCCGGCAAACCATCCAAGCTGCAGCGTTTCGCGGTTGTCGTCGTACAGCTGCTGAATGGTCAGCGTGGTGGATGAAGGCATGGTGAAGGCGCGACAGACCGCGCTGAATTAGAGGGCGCCCTGCAGGCTGGGCTGCCAGGTGATGAGGCGGGCATGCACGGCGGCTGCGTCCTCGGTGGTCGCCAGCATGTGGCGGAAGGATTCGTCGGAGAACATTTCCGCCAGTTCCGACAGGATTTCCAGATGCTGCTGCGTCACATGATCCGGAATCAGCAGAAAGATCAGCAGGCTGACCGGCTGGCCATCGGGCGACTCGAACGGAATCGGCTGCTTCAATCGCACGAAGGCGGCCAGCGGCGCTTTCAAGCCCTTGATGCGGCCGTGCGGCACGGCGACACCGTGGCCGAGGCCGGTCGAGCCTAGCCGCTCGCGCGCGAACAGATTGTCCGATACGACCGAACGGGCGATGCCGCAATTATTTTCAAACATCAGACCGGCTTGTTCGAAGCTGCGCTTCTTGCTTGAGACATCCAGATCGAGCACAACGTTGGCAGGGGGGAGAATCTGACTCAGATGGTTCATTGTTGCGACGCACAAAAAAGGATTCTGCGGGGATTATAGGCTTATTTTTTTCGGATAAGGCCTGAAACGGACAGGCGCAGGG
>DATMTZ010000217.1:0-4592 GCA_035563975.1 Oxalicibacterium sp.
CGGCACGCCGCATCCGCCCCGTCACAGGCAAAATCGCGCTCAGTCGCCCGTTAGCGCCACTTCCTCGCGCAGGCTGCGCGCTGCCCGCACCATGCAGGCCAGCGCCGCACAGGTTTCGTCCCAGCCGCGCGTTTTCAGGCCGCAGTCCGGATTGACCCACAGGCGCGTATCGGGAATCACGCCGCGCGCCTTCTGCAACAGGCGCTGCATTTCTTCCATCTTTGGCACACGCGGCGAATGGATGTCGTACACGCCGGGGCCAATGTCATTCGGATAATCGAACTCGCCGAAACCGTCCAGCAACTCCATATCGGAACGCGAAGTCTCGATCGTGATGACGTCGGCATCCATCGCGGCGATCCACGGCAGGATGTCGTTGAATTCCGAATAGCACATGTGCGTATGGATTTGCGTTTCATCCTGCACGCCGGATGCGCTCAGACGGAATGCCTTCACTGCCCAGTCCAGGTAGTGCGGCCAGTCCGCCGCCTTCAGCGGCAAGCCTTCGCGGAACGCCGGCTCGTCGATCTGGATCATGCCGATTCCGGCCTTTTCCAGATCGAGCACTTCATCGCGCAGCGCCAACGCAATCTGCATCGCGGTGGTGTCACGCGGCTGATCGTCGCGCACGAAGGACCATTGCAGCATCGTGACAGGTCCGGTCAGCATGCCCTTCATCGGCTTGTCGGTCAGGCTTTGCGCAAATTCGCTCCAGCCGACCGTCATCGCTTCCGGACGGTAGACGTCGCCGTAGATGAACGGCGGCTTCACGCAGCGCGAGCCGTAGCTCTGCACCCAGCCATTGGCAGTAAAACCGTAGCCCCACAGCTGCTCGCCGAAATATTCGACCATGTCGTTGCGCTCGGCCTCGCCGTGCACCAGCACATCCAGGCCCAGCTCTTCCTGCTTTTTCACGACATGCCGAATTTCCTCGCGCATGCGGTTGAGATAATCCAGGTGCCCGATCTCGCCGCGCTTGTGCTGCGCGCGCGCCTGCCGGATGTCCTGCGTCTGCGGAAACGAACCGATGGTCGTGGTCGGAAATGCAGGCAGGCGGTACTTTGCCTGCTGCTTGACGATGCGCTCGCTGAACGGCGTGGTGCGCGTGGCCGGAATCGCGGACAGGTTACGCAGGCGCTTCTGCACCAGAGGGTTGTGGATGCGTGGCGAGGTCTGGCGCGCGGCGATGGCGACTGCCGCCGCTGCGAACTGCTGCGCCACCGCGGATTTTTCGCCGTTGAGCGCGCGCTTCAGCGCGGCGATCTCATTGACCTTTTGTGCCGCGAAGGCGAGCCAGCTTTTCAGTTCTGCGTCCAGCTTGTCTTCATGCGCGAGATCGACCGGCACATGCATCAGCGAGCAGCTGGAACTCACCCACAGGCGATCGCCCAAGACCTTCTGCAGCGGTTGCAAGGCGGCCAACGCAAGCTCGAGGTCGGCGCGCCAGATGTTGCGGCCGTCGACGACACCGGCCGACAGCACACGGTCCGATGGCCAGCCGGCGATGAAATCATCCAGCTGCCCCGCACCACGCACCAGATCCAGATGCACGCCTGCTACCGGCAGGCTGCGCAGCAGCGCGCTGTGCTTGCGCACCTGGTCAAAGTAAGTCGCTAGCAACAGCGATGGCGCGCCTTGCGTCAGGCTGGCGTAAGTTGGCGCATAGGCGTCGATCCAGCTCTGATCGAGCTCCAGCGCGAGGATCGGCTCGTCGATCTGCACCCACTGCACGCCGGCCTCGCGCAAGCGCGCCAGCACCCGCTGGTAGCCGGCGATCGCGCGCGGCAGCAGTTCCAGCTTATCGTTGATGCCGGACTTGATCTTGCCGAGATAAAGCAGCGTCAGCGGGCCGACCAGCGTGACCTTGGTCTGATGGCCGAGCGCGCGCGCCTCCGCGTTTTCCTCAAATAGCCAGTCGACACCGCCGTCGAAACGCACGTCAGCGGTCCATTCCGGCACCAGGTAGTGGTAATTGGTATCGAACCACTTCGTCATTTCCATCGCAAAATGTTCGGCATTGCCGCGCGCCAGCGTGAAATATTCATTCAACGACAGGCGGGACGGGTCGAACCTGAATCGCGTCGGCAGCGCGCCCAACAGGGCCAGCGTATTCAGCACCTGGTCGTACCAGGCAAAGTCGCCGACCGAAACGAAATCCAGGCCGGCCTGCGCCTGCACCGCCCAATGCCGCTGGCGCAGCGTCTTGCCGGTCTGCTGCAGATCCGCCGGCATGCGTTCGCCGCGCCAGAATGACTCCACTGCAAACTTCAGTTCGCGCTGTGCGCCGATGCGGGGGAAACCGAGAATATGTGCTTTTGCCATGCCAGGCGCTCCGATAAATGTGTCGAGGCTTGCATGGTGCCTGCGCGGCGACTATGATTCAAACGATAAATATTACGATTAACCTTGAATAAAATTAATAATGCAATCTTTGCTCGAACTGCGGCATCTGAAAACCCTGCTGGCCCTGCGCGAGGCCGGTAACCTCCTGCGCGCCGCCTCGCTGCTCAACGTCACGCAGTCGGCGCTGTCGCACCAGATCAAGCAACTGGAGGATCATCACGGCGCGCCGCTGTTCGAACGCAAATCAGTGCCGGTGCGCTTCACGCCGGCCGGCGAGCGGCTGCTGAAACTGGCGGATGCCGTGCTGCCGCAGATCGCCGAAGCCGAACGCGATCTGGCTCGCTTGGTGCAGGGCACGGCCGGCCAGCTGCGCATCGCGGTCGAATGCCATACCTGCTTCGACTGGCTGATGCCGGCGATGGATATCTTCCGCGGCCGCTGGCCGGAGGTCGAGTTGGACATCGTGTCCGGTTTCCAGGCCGATCCGGTCGGCTTGCTGTACGAACATCGCGCGGATGTCGCAATCGTGTCCGACATCGATGAACAGGAAACCGTCGACTACCACCCGCTGTTCCGCTTCGAAATCGTCGCGCTGCTGGCGAACGACCATCCGCTGGCGAAAAAGGAATACCTGACCGCAAAGGATTTCGCCAACGACACGCTGATCACCTATCCGGTGCCGGACGACATGCTGGACGTCGTGCGGCAGGTGCTGAAACCCGCCGGCATCCAGGTCGGGCGACGCACGACGGAACTGACGGTCGCCATGCTGCAGTTGGTGGCAAGCCGCAGAGGCATCGCCACGCTGCCGGTATGGGCTGCCCAGAACTACCTGAACCGCAACTATGTATCGGCGCGGCGCATCACCAAGCAGGGATTGACCGGCCGCCTGTACGCAGCCTGCCTGCCAGAGATATCGGCAAAACCCTACCTGAGCGATTTCGTGGCGATGACGCGCGAGAGCTGTTACTTGAATTTAAACAGCGTGGAGCTGCTGTAATCCGAATAAAGAAAAAGCCCTTCCGTCAAACAGGATGGGCTTTTTCAGCAGGCATTGAAATTTATGCTGCTTTCGAGAATGTCAGCTCGCCGTTTTCCACACCGACCGCGATCACGTCCTTCGGCCCGAAGCGCCCTTCGAGGATGGCCTTGGACAGCGGATTCTCGATCTGCTGCTGGATCGCACGCTTCAAGGGCCGCGCACCATACACCGGATCGAAGCCCGCTTCCGCGATTTTCTGCAAGGCCTGATCGTTGACCTGCAGGGCCATGTCCATGCGTGCCAGACGCTGCTCGATCACGTGCAGCTGGATCTTCGCGATCGCGCCGATGTTCGTCTCGTCGAGCGCGTGGAACACCACGATCTTGTCGATGCGGTTGATGAACTCCGGCCGGAAATGCGCCTGCACCTCCGCCATCACGGCCATCCTGATCAAGGCCGCGTCGCTGCCTTCCATCGACTGGATCTTGTGCGAGCCGAGATTGGACGTCATCACGATCACGGTGTTCTTGAAGTCCACCGTGCGGCCCTGGCCGTCGGTCATGCGGCCGTCGTCCAGCACCTGCAGCAGCACGTTGAACACATCCGGATGCGCCTTCTCGATCTCGTCGAGCAGGATCACACTGTACGGCTTGCGGCGCACGGCTTCCGTGAGATAACCGCCCTCTTCGTAGCCGACATAACCCGGCGGCGCGCCGATCAGGCGCGCGACCGAATGCTTCTCCATGAATTCGCTCATGTCGATGCGGATCAGCGATTCCTCGGTGTCGAACAGGAACGAAGCCAGCGCCTTGCACAGCTCGGTCTTGCCGACGCCAGTGGGGCCGAGGAACATGAAGGAACCATACGGCCGGTTCGGATCGCCGAGGCCGGCGCGCGAACGGCGGATCGCATCCGAAACGGCAACGATCGCCTCATGCTGGCCGATCACGCGCTTGTGCAGCTCGGCTTCCATCATCAGCAGTTTGTCGCGCTCGCCCTGCATCATGCGCGACACCGGAATACCGGTCGCGCGCGACACGACTTCGGCGATCTCTTCAGCGCCAACCTGCGTGCGCACCAGTTGTCGCTTGGCCGACGTATCCTCGTTCGACACCGCGTTCTTCAGCTTGGCTTCGAGGTCGGGCAAGGTCTTGTACTGCAGCTCGGATACGCGCTGCCAATCGCTCTTGCGGGTGGCTTCTTCCATCTGCAGACGCACCTTTTCGATCTCTTCCTTGATCTGCTGGCTGCCCTGCGCGGCGGATTT
>DATMTZ010000218.1:0-5900 GCA_035563975.1 Oxalicibacterium sp.
GGTGGATTGTGAAGGTATTGGCTGTCGGCTAGCAAGCGATTGCACATTGCGCGATGCGCTACGGCGTGGCGTCGAAGCCTTCTACAGCGTGATGGACGAATACACTTTGGCGCAGATGGTCGGCGGCAATACTGGTGAGCACATCATCAAGATGCATCGTTCGTTTTTGCGTGAGGGCGGCCGCGCTGCCTGAAGACATTTCAGCAAGAGCAGGACCTGTAAGGGTCCTTTTTTATCGTTTTAAAGTTGCATTTGATATGCATATTTAGGAGGAAGAAAATGTTGTCCACCGAGTCGCGCCCCTATATCGATGCCAGCGTTCCAGTCTTGCGCGAGCATGGTTTGGCCATTACCAAGCGTTTTTACCAGAACCTGTTTGCAGCGCATCCGCAGCTGCACAACCTGTTCAACGCTGGCAATCAGGCAAACGGGACGCAACAGCAATCGCTTGCATCCGCCGTATTTGCCTACGCCGCCAACATCGATAACCAGGCCGCCCTGGCGCCGGTCATTTCGCGCATCGTCAACAAGCACGCTTCGCTTGGCGTGACGGCCGCCCACTATCCGATCGTCGGCGAGCATCTGCTGCGCGCGATCAAGGAAGTGTTGGGCGACGCAGCGACGCCGGAGCTGATCGCAGCTTGGGCCGAAGCGTACGGCATGCTGGCGCAGGCGTTGATTGATGAAGAGAACCGCATGTACCAGGCGGCCGGCATCCAGGCTGGCGATCTGTTCGCGATGCGCGTGGTCGCCGTGAATGAAGAAAGCGAACAGGTGCGCTCCTTCACGCTCATTCCGGTCGACAGCGCGTTGCCGGAATTCCGTCCGGGCCAGTACGTCAGCGTGGCGGTCGACCTGCCCGACGGCTTGCGCCAACTGCGCCAGTACAGTCTGTCCGACGCACCGAACGGCCGTCATCTGCGCATCTCGGTCAAGCGCGAAATCGCGGGCCAGGAAACGCCGGCCGGCATGGTCTCCAACTGGCTGCACGACAACCTGAAAGTCGGCAGCGTGCTGCCGGTCAGCAAACCCTTCGGCGATTTTCAGCCCGATGCGGAAAGCGACAAGCCGATCGTGCTGCTGTCGGCCGGCGTCGGTGTCACGCCGATGATTTCCGTGCTGAATCGCATCGTCCAGGTGGCGCCGCAGCGCCGCGTCATCTTTGCGCACGCCGCGCGCCAGGAGAAGCATCATCCGCATCGCGACGATGTGGCGCTGGCGCAGGCCAGCATGCCGAATCTGGACGTGGTCTACTTCTATGAAGAACCGGTGGCCGGCAAATCGAGCAAATCCTGCGTGAGCGGAAGAATGGCGATCGACAAGCTGCCGCAATGGGATGTCGAGAATACCGATGTTTACATGTGCGGACCGCTGCCATTCATGCAAGAGCAATGGGCGTCACTGGTCAAGCGCGGTGTGCCTGCCAAGCGTTTGCACCGCGAAGTGTTCGGCCCCGACATGCTGGATCATTTGATCTGAGGCCGGGCCGGCAGTCGCCGGCCTGTCAAAACAAAGTGCGAAACGAGCGCCGCGACACGGGCTGTTGTGACGCTCGTGATTCCTTTGGGAGGGCATCACATGAATCTCGAAAAATATCGTCATCAGCATTCCGATATTCTGAAAAGCATCCAGGCGCTGCGCGAACTGTCCAGGCTGGGCATCGCGGAAAAGGCCGCGGAAATTGCGCAATGCGTGATCTCGATGAGCTCGGTCATCAAGCTGCATCTGTCGGTGGAAGACCGTTATTTGTACCCTGAACTGCAGAAATCCTCCAATCGGCGTCTCGCCAGCATGGGCGCGCAATATCAGAGTGAAATGCAGAAAATCGCTTCGGCCTATATCGGCTTTGCCGCGAAGTGGAACGAGGCCTCCAAGCTGGCGCGCGATCCGGAAGGTTTTCGCAGCGAAGCGAACCGGGTCCTGAAAGTCCTGTTCGAACGTATCCGCAGGGAAAACCAGGACTTCTATCCCGCGATCGAGCGCAGCTGAACGGCGCATTGCGTTTCGCAAACATCGTCCGGCAGATGTGCCGATGCGGCGACGGAACGATGTGATGTCGCTTGCGTCGAACCTTCTTTCGAAGGAGAGTCGATCATGGCGAACAAGGCACCCAAGGCAACGCAACAGCGCCGCGACGCGAAAGCGAAGGAAAGTGCGATTATCAAGCCGATGCTGAAAACCGGTTTGCCGCCGGGCATCAGCGAGGACGAGGCGAAGAATCCGGGCGGCACGCAAAGTGGAAAGCGCGTCAAGAACAATTCCTGAGTTGATTGAAACGGAAAGCCGCATCGCGAGATGCGGCTTTTTGCTGTGCGCGGCCTGGTTCGGGGGCGCGCGAAACCTCGGGAGACAAAGGTGAAGACGGAAAAACAGAAAATGCTGGCCGGCGAGCTGTACGATGCAATGGATGCGCAACTGGTGGCGGAGCGGATGCAAGCCAGGAAACTGCTGGCGAGCTTCAATGGCTTGACGGAAGACGCGTCGCAGCGACGCACACACATACTGGCCGAGCTGTTCGGCACTGATATCGATGTCATGATCCAGCCGCCGTTCTACTGCGACTACGGCAGAAATATCACCCTGGGCGCAGGCATCTTCATGAACTTCAACTGCACGATACTCGACGTTGCGCATGTGAGCATCGGCGACAGGGTGCTGCTCGGCCCCGGTGTGCAGATCTATGCGGCGACGCATCCGCTGTCTGCCGCCGTGCGGCGCAGCGGACTGGAAGCAGGGAAGCCGGTTGCGATTGGCGACGATGTATGGATAGGTGGCGCCGCCGTCATTTGTCCCGGCGTCACGATCGGCGCGCGCAGCGTCATCGGCGCCGGCAGCGTGGTGACGCGCGATGTGCCGTCCGATGTATTCGCGGCGGGGAATCCGTGTCGCGTGATTCGTTTGCTGCGCGAGGACGAAGTATCTGCATAGCTTCGCATCGTGGGCAGGTCTTCAACGCCGCGCTTCGCTGCCTAGCGATACCTTTCCCGGCACTTGCGCAAAAAATCTCGTCGATCGTCGCCGCGCCTGTTTTGTGCGAGGGCAGTACACGACGGCGCGCGTCTGCGGGGATGCGCGCCGTGGCGAACGGTTTTACTCCTGATGCATTGCTGCAGAAATTCGTCGCGCTGAACGTCGTCCAAGCCGCGCGCCTGCGCTTTGCAGGATGCTGAAATTTTCTTTCCTGCGGTTTCGGCAAACGCCGGATGAGATGCAGCAGCGATGAGCATGACGAGACTTGCGATACGCATCTTCATGAGGCGGCTTCCCATTTTCATGGTTCCAGTGTGAAGCGGGAAAAGCAGTCTATCGGTACGAGAAGTCACTTATCCTGCAGCTGCGATGCGGCAAGCAGCGCAACGGCACATTCCCGTTCTCGTGAAAACAAAAAAGCGACCATCACATCGTGATGATCGCTTTGCATGCTGCTTGAATACTGCTGGTGCCGAGAGCCGGAATCGAACCGGCACGCCTTGCGGCGCGGGATTTTGAGTCCCGTGCGTCTACCTATTCCGCCATCTCGGCAACGCAAGCGCGCATTATCGCTGATTCGACGCATTTGAGCAACCGGCGCACCCGGTTTACGCGTGGCTGCGCTCCGGCATCAATGCTAGTTCTGCGCGATGCGGCGATATAAACGGAAACGTTCGTAGCGGTCGGATGCGCGCCGTCCCTGCCACAGCAGCTTCCACTGTGCTCCGTGCATGGTCACGATGCGCGGAGCATCATTGCCGCGATGGTGATCCTGCAGCAGAAAGTATGGGCAGTTGCGCTGGCCGAATTGCGCGAACGGGATATCGCCAAAATAGGCGAACGAGGCGCGCTGCGCTTCGCCGACATCGGTGGCGACGCAATGCTGGCCGGCCGGCAGGGCTTCAGCCATTTGCCGCGCCACCGTCGCATAGCTCTTGATGTAATTCCCCCATGGCATCCACAAGGTCATCAGCAACAGCCAGCACAGGATGATGCCGCCGGAGGACAGCACGACAGCGCGCCATAGCACGAAGGGACGGCGCGCGACGCGCCAGTGCACCAGCCAGATCCATCCCGCCGTTGCAGCGACGGCCACGACCACGCCAATCCAGTTGAATTCCGGTTTGAATCCCGGCGCAATCTTGAATGCATTTTTCGCGATCTGCGCCGGCCAGCCGGTTTGTTTGGCTACCCAGCCAATCCAGATAAAGCCGGCGCAGGTGGACAGCGTGGTCACCGAGAACCAGTCGACGGCATTGATCGCGCCGCGCTTCATTGTCGGCAGGCCGAAGGCCGCGAGGATGGCGAGCATTGGCAACATTGGCAGCAGGTCGCCATCGTCGCCATGCGGATTCAGCAGTGCCAGCACCACCAATCCCGCCAGGAAGGCAAGCGGCAAGGTGATATGCAGGGCTTCGTGCTGGCGCCGCCATGCATACACGGCCCAGATGGCAAACGGCCAGGCTGGCCACGTGAACCAGATGCCGTTGCTCAGCAGGTATTGCAGCGTGGACCAGCCAGGCCAGTCGATCTGGTTGAGGTTCCATTGCATCCAGGCCTCGATCGGCGAGGTGCCGAACGGATGCAGTTCGGCGCAGGCCAGCACCCATATTCCCGCGACGCACAGCGCCAGCGGCAGCGTGGCGGCCAGCAATCGCAGCAGCACGGCGCGCGCATACATGCTGGCTAGCACAGCAATACCCAGGTAGAGCGCAAGCGGGATGGTCCAGCCGCGCGTCAGGATCAGCAGGCCGAACACCACGCCGAGCCAGATCGCATTGCGCCAGGCTTGCGACTCGAACAGCCGCGTGGCAACGTACAGCGACAGCGCGACCAGCGATACTTCGAGCGAATCCGCTGTGGTGCTGTGGCTCTGGATCAGCAGGCCGAGACAGCCGAGATAGATCAGCAGCGCGCCGTCAGCCAGCGTGCGGCCGAAATCGCGCGGCTCGGGTTGGCCGCCGAATGCCAGTTTCAGCGGTTGCGCGTCGGGTCGACGGCCCAGCAGATAGGTTACATACCAGACGGAAGACGAACCGAGCAGGAAAAAGAGGATGGGTGCAACGCGCGCTGCCATGGGTTCGCCCAGCAGCCAGCCGAACAGCTGGATGCAGATGGCACCCAGCCAGAAGGCCAGCGGTCCTTCTTCCGGCATCGGCAGGCCGACGATGTGCGGCGACAGCCAATCCGACAGGCCGCCGTGCGCCATCGTCCACATGATGCCGAAGCCCGAGGCATCGTCGTTTTTCCATGGATCGCGGCCGATCAGGCCGGGCAGGATGTACAGCAGGCACAGGGCCAGCAGCGCCAGCCGAGGGAGGGCTCTGGTCGCTGCGGCTGGAAGACGGACGGGCTTCATCGAAGAGTGCAGGCGCGCTTGTTGTTATTGTTCCGGCGCTATTGTGCCGGAAAAAATCTGTTGAAGTACGAAGGGAGGAAAAGAAGCGCAAACAAAAAGGCAGCCGCAGCTGCCTTTTGTGTGACGCGGGTCGAAGTTTATTCGGCCACTTGCGTTTTCGAACCGACGGAACCGAACTTCTTGCGGAACTTGTCCACGCGGCCGGCGGTATCGACGATCTTGTGCTTGCCCGTATAGAACGGGTGCGATTCAGCCGAAACCTCGATCTTGATCAGCGGATATTCCTTGCCTTCGAAATTGATCGTTTCTTTGGTCTGGATCGTCGAACGGGTGATGAATTTGAAGTCGTTGGACATGTCCTGGAACACGACTTCGCGGTAATCTGGGTGGATGCCTTCTTTCATGCTTGCCTCGATGGTTTGGTAGCCAATCGTCACTTCGTCGGCCTGTGCTGCTTCTTGGCCCGATTGTCGATCACTTGCCCGGTTGTAAAGAACCGCAGATTATACAATGAAATCATGGGCTTGCCGCAAGTTTTGCTGCAACTTATAAAAAAGCCCGTCATGGAAAC
>DATMTZ010000219.1:0-13139 GCA_035563975.1 Oxalicibacterium sp.
AGCGATTCGTAATACCCGTCGCCGTACTTTACGATCAGCGGCACCGAGCGCACGACGCCGTCGGCGTCCAGCACCGGATTGATAAAGCCGCCGCTGCCGGCCGCACTTTGCAGCTGCGGCAGATTGCCGGTATAGCTGCGCCAGCCGAACGCGTAGAGCGGGCGGCCTTCCAGATCGGCTTCGGTGAAGGCCGGCGGCGGCAACGCGCCTTTCGAAACCGATTGCGGTTCGTTGGAGAACACGTAACCCATCGCTACCGGGCGCCCCTTGATTGCCGTCGCCAGCCGGCCGTCGTAGTCCAGCGCGGGCTTGAGTGCCTGCAGGCGCTGTTGAAGCCAGGGCACGGTTTTCAATTCCGTCTGCGCCAGCTTTTCCATCGTGGCATAGCCGGAACTGCCATCCGGTTCCGCAAACATGATGTCGAACCCCAGCGCCTTGACGCGATAGTGGTCGGTAAGGCTGGTGACGAGATCGGCCACGACATTGCGGCTCCATGGCCAGCGTCCGATGTCCGCCAGGCTCTTTTCATCTATATCGACGATCACGATGCGAGGATCGGGTTTGTTCTGCTGCGTACGCATGCGCAAGTCGTAGAAGTACTGGTCGATGCGGTCGATCACGGCGGCGGGCAGCAGCTGTGCGGCGAGGATGGCGGCGTACGCGGTCAACGCCATTCCCAGCAACCATGGCACACCATATTTGCTTAGCAAACGCAATTGGAACTCCCTGTTCACTTCAATTGATGACCGGAGGACTCGCTTCACGAGGAGAACTGATATCAGACAGCCGCTCCTCACGGATGCGGATAGTCACGTCGCTGCAGCACATCGGCTTCCTGCGAAAATCACGCCTTTTCAACGAGTCATCTGACGTCACGGTGGTGGCGATGGTGGCAGTTCGATGAGTGACGAACTGGACGGCAGCGCCGCCGAGCTGCCATTGGGATTGCGGCGTTCGCCGGTGGCCGCGATATTGTTGTTGATCGTCTGTTGCTGCATCTGCCGTTGCTGTTCCTGCTGCCGTACCTGTTGCTGCTGCGTCTGTTGGGTTTGCTGCGTCAGGGCGGCCTTCTGGTCGGTAACCTGGGGCCGGCTGCTCGGCGTGCGCACCTGCGCCGACTGGCCGCTGCCAAGCGTGATGCTGCCGCTCTGGTTGGACACGGCGACGGCGCCGCGCTCGACGGTGACCGTCAGTCCGTCGTCGGACTGGCTGGCGCTGTATGCGGTGCCGCGGATGCCGATGGTGGCAGTCGGCGTGCGCACTTCATAGTTTTGCTTGTTGACGTGGCCGATTGCGCCGGTGATGGTGCGCAAACTGCCCTTGACCAGGCTGAACGATCCCTTTTCGGTGCCGTCCTGCTTGCCGTTGAACGCATACTGGTCGACCTTGAAGACGGTATTCGGCTGCAGCGCCATGTAGGCGCCATCGGTGAAGCGGATCTGCACGCGGCCGTCACCGGTGGTGACGGTGTCGCCGCTGAATACTTCCGAGCCTTTGACCAGCGGTCGCGCCGCGCCATCGGCGCCAGTTGCAGAAACCTTGCCGAAGGCGAAATCCAGCTTGCCCGCCAGCGATGCGGCAAAGGCATGAGACACCGGCAGCGCCAGCGCGAGGAGGAGAACGAAGAGCCATTCTCGGATCGAGTAAAAGGGAATGCGTCTGCTCATGATTCAGTCTTTTGCCTGCTAGTTGAAGGTACGGCGCACGGTCACGAGAAATTGCGTGCGCGTGAAATCGTCGACGACGATGTTCGAATGATTGCGGCTGTAGGCGATTTCCGGCCGGATGATCCAGTCGGTCGCCGGCATGTACACCAGAGCCAGGCTCAGGTCCATCTGGCGGTCCGAACGATCGCGTGCGAATTGCGGCTCCTCGCCTTGATAATCGCGATGCTCGAAGCCGGCGCCTGCGACGATCAAGGCCTTTGCCGTCAGCGAAATCTGCCCGCCGATGCGCGCGCCGATGAAGTCATTGCCAAGTTGAGGCACGCCGCTGGCAGTAGGGCGCTCGGTGCCGGCATACGCACCGCCATAAACAACGGGAAGATATGTTCCATTGAACGCTTGCGAATACGCGGCGCCGACCAGGTAGCGATCCACATCGCGGATGTCCTGGCTCCCGACATAGTCGAGCTGCATGCCTTGGCCGTACACGGTGATTTGACGCTGATCGTCGATGCTGTGCTGCCATTGTCCCAGGATGCCGTAGATCTGGCGGTAGGACGAGCTGTTGAGATCGATCTTCTGGTACTGCACGGCGCCGGTAAACTGGTCGGCGCCGACGACGCGCGTCAATCCGGCCGAAGCGTTCAGGTTGCCGATATCGTACTGGCTGAGGCCGTCGTAACTGCGTTGGCTGATGTCCGCGCTGGTGTTCAGCGCCCATTCCGAAGACAGCGGGTGGCGGACGTCGATGCCGGCCGCCAGCGACGAAAAGCCGGCCCCTTTTTTAGCCGAAGCAGGATCCAGTATGCCGATGCCAAAACCCGGGAAGGCGATCTGCGTGGCCGAAGTCGCGCTGTTGGCGTTGCTGTCATGTCCGAGCCCCGCCTCGAGATATCCGCGAATCTTCGTGCCGTCTGTGTCCGCGATGATTCTGTCGATTGCCGTCAGATAGGCTTGCACTGCCTGGTTGGGATGCTGCGGAAGCTGCTGGCGACGGGCGATGACGTACTCTGCGCGCGATGCCTTGATATCGCCCATTTCATAGTAGGCCCGCGCCAGTTCGAGCCGGGTTGCGCCGTCTTCCGGATTCAGCGTGAGGACGCGCTCGAGCGCAAACACGGCTTCCGGCGCCCGGTTGCTGTCGAGCGCGGCGACGCCGAGCACCTGGTCGTATTCCGGTTCACCGGCGCGCGCGGATTGCAGCGGGATGAGCAATTGGTAGGCGCGATCGGCTTGCCCGGCCTCGATCAGCTGTTTCGCCTGCGTGACGAGCGGGTCTGTTGCGTAAGCCGTGCCCTGGAAGAGAAGAGCCGCCACGACCAACATCCACTTTGCCGCATCCTTTTTACCCATTTCCATTCTGTCGATATCCTGTTGCTGCGAGAAATGGGGCGAATTGTAGCGGGAGAAATATGTTCTACACGCAATAGTTTCTTTATGGAAAAACAATGTCACGCGATTTAACGAAATCGCCAGGCGTCAGACAACATTTGTTGTTTATGCGCGTGTTTTATCCGGCCGTCGACGCGGTTGAGCAGCGACTGCAGGTCGTCCGAAGACCAAAGGGAGCGCTGAAGTTCGTCGTTGTTTGCGGGCGGGACCTTGCCGCGCAGACGATTCATCAATCTGGCAGCATCAAATGGCGCGCGCACCTTCTGGTCGTTATCGAAATAGCAGTACACGTCGCGTCCGCCGGTTTTGTGTGCGGCCTTGCCGATGCGCTTTGCGTCGGCGGGTTCATCGCCATTGCCCCAGGTTTGAACGCGCTGCGCCCAGCGATCGAGCGCGGCATCGGTGTATTCGCCGCCGTACAGCACCTCCGAGCCGTGCAGCCGCATATAGGTGAAGTCTGCCGTCATGTCCTCTGCATAAGGCCAGTCGGCGACGGCGTCCGAAATCACCAGCGCCGCGTTGTACTTGCGCAGCAGCGCGATGAAGCGTTCGTCGCAGAAGCTGTCGTTGCGGATCTCGATCGCATGGCGCATGCGGCGCGGTGTATCGATTGCCGTTTCCACATTACGCACGTGCTCGTCGTGACGGCGCGCCAGCGCTGCTGCCGCTTCCGTGTCGGCCGGCAGCGAACGCAGGAAAGCATCGAAACGCGCTTCGTCAAAACGCAGGCTGGGCGGAAATTGCCACAGGATGGGGCCCAGTTTTTCGCGCAGGTTGAACAGGCCGGAAGCGAAGAAATTGATGATGGCCTGGAACGAACGTTCATCTTTCAGCCGCAGGATGTGCGTGACGTAGCGCGGCGCCTTTACGCTGAAGACAAAGCCCGGCGGCGTCGCCTGGTACCACGAACGGTAGCTGGCCGGCGTCTGCAGCGCGTAGTGCGAACCGTTGATTTCGATCGTGGCCAGTGCCCGCGAGGCATAGGCCAGCTCGTGCTTTTGCGGCAGTTCGGGCGGATAGAACACGCCGCGCCAACCGGCATAGCGCCAGCCCGAAATGCCGATCCGGATGTCCGCCATCTGCCGTTCTCCTTTCGCCGCATCGGATGGAATTTTGTCTGCCTTCGGTCGGAGATATGCGGCAGCATTTTCGTTCCTTGCCTGGCAAATGGCGGCCGGCGTTTGCGGTTTGGGGCGACCTCTGCATGGCCCCCAAAATCCTGCTATATTTGCTGCCTAAGCAGTAATTGTTCGTGTAGTTATTGCTGAGCTAATTATTGTCGAGGCAAGGATCATGTCGGATTTCAAGAAAATGTTTCCCTCCGGGGCCTGGTGCGTGGATGAGAGCGTCGGCTATTTACTGAAGCGTTCGCAGATCAAGCTCGCCAAGGCGGTCGATATCGCGCTGGCGCAGCACGACATCACGCATGCGCAAGGCAGCATCGTGCTGATGTTGCACTCCGGCCTATATTCGACCGCGGCTGAACTGGCACGCGAGCTTTACATCGATTCCGCGTCGATCACGCGCATGGTGGACCGGCTCGAAAAACGCGGGTTGATCGTGCGCATGCCGCGCAGCGGGGATCGTCGCGTCATCGATCTGAAGCTGTCTGACGAGGGCAACAAGCTGGCCGATCAATTACCGACGCTGTACGGCGCGGTGCTGAGCCGAAATTTCGTGGATTTCAGCGCTGACGAAGTGGCTCTGCTGAAAACCCTGCTGCGCAAGTTTTTGGCGACGGAAGTGCCGGCCGAGACCGGCAAACAACAGGCGAAGTGACAGGCGGGAACGCAAGATGAACCATTCATTATCCAATACAAGACCGGGTGCGGCGCGCACTTTCCGCGGTCTGGTGACAGCGAGTTGCGCAGCCGTATTGCTCACGGCCTGCGCCAGTTACAAGGGCATCGAAACCAGCGGCGAACTGCGCGCGCCTGCGCAATATGCGACAGCCGAATCGCTGCCCGATCAGCACGGCCAGTGGCCCGACGTCGCGTGGGCACGGCAGATCGGCGGCGCGCCGCTGCAGAAACTGATCGACGAAGCGGTCGCCGGTAACCCCAACCTGCAGATCGCCGCGGCGCGCGTTGCTGCCGCGCAGGCGGTGACCGAAGCGGCCGACGCCAGCAAGAATCCGACGTATTCGGCGCGCTTTAACAGCACGTATCAACGTTTCAGCGAGAACTACATCATTCCGCCACCGTACGCCGGCACCTATGATTCGGACAACTCGCTGACGCTGAATTTTTCCTACGACTTCGATTTCTGGGACAAGCACGGCGCCGAGCTGCGCAGCGCATTGGCACGCGGCAGGGCGGCCGAGGCCGAGCAGTACAACGCGCGCCTGGTGCTGGCAACCTCTGTCGCGAAAGCGTGGATACAACTGGCGCGTCAGTACGCGCAACTGGATCTGAACCAGAAGCAGCTCGACGTCAGCGCCAAGATCGCGCAACTGAGCGAGTTGCGCTACAAGGCCGGGCTCGATCCGAAATCCGAACCGCAGCAGACGCGCCAGCAGGTCGCCAATCTCGGCGCCGAGCACGCGCAATTGCTGGAGTCGATTGCATTGACGCGCAACCAGCTGGCCGCGCTGCTGGGCCAGGGGCCGGACCGCGGCTTGCAGATTCCGCGGCCGATCTTGCCGGAAGACGCCACGATCGCCTTGCCCGACGCATTGCCGCTGAATCTGGTGGGCCGCCGGCCCGACATCGTCGCCGCGCGCTGGCAGGTGGAAGCAGCGCAGGGCGATATCGCGGCGGCGAAAACGGCCTTCTATCCGAACGTCAACCTGATGGCCTTTGCCGGCTTCAGCAGCTTGGGCCTGAACAAGCTGCTGCAGGCCGACAGCCGCGTGGTCGGCGCAGGTCCCGCCATCACGATGCCGATCTTTGCGCGCCATACCTTGCGCGCAGGACTCAAGCAGCGGGTGGCGGAATACGACACCCGGGTCGCCACCTATAACCTGGCGCTGACCGATGCCTTGCACGAGGTGGCGGACCAGGTGCAATCGCTGCGCGCCGTCGCACAGCAGGATGCGCAGCAGCAGAACGCCACTGCCGCTGCGTCGGGCAATCTGCAGCTGGCGCAGCAGCGCGAGCGTGTCGGCACGACCAATATGCTGCCGGCGCTGGGCGCCGAAATGACGCTGCTGCAGCAACAGCGGCTGGCGCTCGATTTGCGCGCGCGGCGCAGCGCATTACGCATCGGCCTGATCAAGGCGCTGGGCGGCGGTTTCGACGCGCAGGCGCAGGGACTGGCTGAGCAAAAGAACACGGCATCGAATCAATCTTCTGCAGGAAATGCATCATGACGACGACAACAACCACAACGACGACAACGACTTCGGACGCGCAAGACGCGAACGAAAAGAACAATGGCAAAGACAGTAAAGGCGGCAACGGCAAGCGCCGCGGCCGGCTGATCATCGTCACGCTGGTATTGCTGCTGGTGCTGATCGGCTACGGCCTGTGGTGGTTCATCTTCGCACGCCATTATGAAAGCACCGACGACGCCTATGTCGGCGGCAACGTGGTGCAGGTGACGCCGCAAGTCTCCGGCACCGTGGTGGCGATCCACGGCGACGATACCGAGCTGGTGCAGGCGGGCCAGCCGCTGATCGAACTGGATCACAGCGACGCGAAGGTGGCGCTGGAACAGGCCGAGGCGCAGCTGGCGCAAACGGTGCGTGAAGTGCGCACGCTGTACGTCAACAACAATACGTACACGGCGAACGTGACGCTGCGCACCGCGGATCTGGAAAAAGCTCGTGCCGACCTGGCGCGCCGCCAGGAACTGGCCGGCACCGGTGCGGTGTCGAAGGAAGATCTGGAACATGCACGCACTGCGGTACAGGCGGCCGAATCGGCATTGCAGGCCGCGCGTGAACAACTGGCGTCGAACCAGGCGCTGACCGATCGCACCTCGATCGAAAATCATCCGAACGTGCAGCGCGCAGCAGCGCAGGTGCAGGCGGCGTATCTGACCTTGTCGCGCGATACGCTGCCGGCACCGACCACGGGCTACGTTGCCAAGCGTTCGGTGCAGGTCGGTCAACGCGTGGCGCCCGGCATGCCGCTGATGTCCGTCGTGCCGCTGAACGCCTTGTGGGTAGACGCAAACTTCAAGGAAGTGCAGGTCGCGAAGATGCGCGTCGGCCAGCCGGTCACGCTGACCTCCGACGTATACGGCGGCGATGTCGAATACCACGGCAAGGTAGTCGGCCTGTCGGCCGGCACCGGCGCCGCCTTCGCGCTGCTGCCGACGCAGAACGCCAGCGGCAACTGGATCAAGGTGGTGCAGCGCATCCCGGTGCGTATCGAACTGGATCCGAAGGAACTGGACGCGCATCCGCTGCGGGTAGGACTGTCGATGGACGTGGAAGTCGATATTGCAAATTCGGATGGCACCTCGTTGACCGGCGCGGTATCCGGCCGCAAGACGCCGGCTTACCAGACCGCCGTGTTTGACAAGGCGGGCCAAGATGCTGCTGCCCGTGTGGCGCAGATCATTGCTGCAAACAGTAATAACAGCGGCAGCGGCAAGCGCAATGCGCGTGCGGCAGAAGGAACGCGTCAGCAATGAGCGCCAATGCATCACGCGCGCCGCTGCCGCCGCTGACCGGCACGCCGCTGATTCTGGGCACGCTGGCCCTGTCGCTGGCGGTGTTCATGAACGTGCTCGATTCGTCGATCGCCAACGTGTCGATCCCCGCGATCTCGGGCGACCTCGGCGTGTCGCCGCAGCAGGGCACCTGGGTCATTACTTCGTTCGCGGTATCGAACGCGATCTCGGTACCGCTGACGGGTTGGCTGACGATGCGCTTCGGCCCGGTCAAGCTGTTCGTGTCGTCCATCATCCTGTTCATCATTGCGTCCGCGCTGTGCGGCCTGGCGCCGAGCATCGGCATCCTGATCGCCGCGCGCGTGCTGCAAGGCGCGGTGGCCGGCCCGATGATTCCACTATCGCAAGCCTTGCTGCTGGCCAGCTACCCGCCGGCGAAAAGCGGCATGGCGCTGGCGTTCTGGGGCATGACCACGCTGGTCGCGCCGGTTGCCGGGCCGCTGCTCGGCGGCTGGATCTCGGATAACTACACGTGGCCGTGGATCTTCTACATCAACATCCCGATCGGCCTGTTCGCCGCGTGGGCCACGTGGTCCATCTATCACAAGCGCGAAGGCAAGACCGTCAAGCTGCCGATCGACAAGGTCGGCCTCGGCCTGCTGGTGATCTGGGTCGGTTCGCTGCAGATCATGCTGGACAAGGGCAAGGAGCTGGACTGGTTCCATTCCGGCACCATCATCCTGCTGGCCGCCATTGCGCTGGTCGCCTTCATCTACTTCGTCATCTGGGAACTGGGCGATGCACATCCGGTGGTCGACCTGTCGCTGTTCAAAGGGCGCAATTTCAGCGCCGGCGTGGTCGCGATTTCGGTCGGTTACGGACTGTTCTTCGGCAGTCTGGTGATTCTGCCGCTGTGGCTGCAGACGCAGCTCGGCTATACCGCGACCGAGGCCGGCAAGGTGATGGCGCCGGTCGGCATCCTGGCGATCATCATGTCGCCGATCGTCGGCAAGCTGCTGCCGAAAGTGGATGCGCGCATCGTATCGACGATGGCCTTCCTGATCTTTGCGCTGGTGTTCTACATGCGTGCGCAATACACGGAGCAAGTGGATTTCGTCACGCTGATGATTCCGACCATCATCCAGGGCGCGGCAATGGCGATGTTCTTCATTCCGCTGACCTCGATCATCCTGTCCGGGCAGCCGCATGACAAGATTCCTGCCGCGGCCGGCCTGTCGAACTTCGTGCGCATCATGTTCGGCGGCATGGGCACCTCGGTCGTGTCGACGATGTGGGACAATCGTTCGATCCTGCATCATGCACAGCTGGCTGAATACACCGGCGCGCATAATCAGGCGTTTGCGCAGACGATGCACAACCTGACGGCGCAGGGTTTGTCGGAAGACCGCGCATGGGCCGTGATCGACCGAACGATGACGATCCAGGCCAGCACGCTGGGCGCGACCGACATGTTCTGGATTTCGTCGATTCTTTTCCTGGTGCTGATCGGCTTCGTCTGGCTGACGCATCCGAGCAAATCGGCAGCGCCGGCGGATGCGGCAGGCGCGCATTGATTGCGGCAGAAAGAATCAGGGATGCATAAGAAGGAAACACGTTCGCTGGCCTTGTTCTGCAAGGTCGTCGACAATTACGGCGACATCGGCATCTGCTGGCGCCTGGCGCGGCAACTGCAGCAGGAGCACGGCATCGCCGTCACGCTGTGGGTGGACGACTTGTGCAGCTTTCGGCGCATTTGCCCGGAGGTGGACATCGCCGCCGAGGTGCAGCAGGTCGCAGGTGTGACCGTGCGCCACTGGCGCGACCAGAACGGCGTCTTTGCGCAAGACGACGTGGCGGACATCGTCATCGAATTCTTCGCCTGCGATATTCCGCCGGGCTACATCGCCGCGATGGCGGCGCGCGACCCGCGCCCGGTATGGTTAAACCTGGAAGGGCTCACGGCGGAGGAATGGGTGGAAGGCTGCCATCGCCTGCCGTCCATGCATCCGCAGCTGCCGCTGACCAAGCATTTCTTCTTTCCCGGTTTTACCGGCAAGACCGGCGGCCTGCTGCGCGAGGCGATGCTGGATGCGCAGCGCCGGCAGTTCCAGTCCGATCCGTCCGCAATCGCCGCGTTTCTTGCGAAATTCGGCGTGACGCGCGACGAGGCGGAACATCTGAAGGTGTCGTTGTTCTGTTATCCGCATGCGCCGGTCGCAGCCGTGTTCGATGCGTGGCAACAAGGCGGTCGGCCGATCACCTGCCTGGTGCCGGAGGGGGTAGCGACCGGAGCGGTGAGCGCTTTCCTGCAAATGGAGGCGCGACCCGGCGCTTCGCGAACCGCGGGCGCGCTGACCTTGCGCGTCTTGCCCTTCGTGCCGCAGCCCGACTACGACCGCCTGCTATGGGCTTGCGATCTGAACTTCGTGCGCGGCGAGGATTCCTTCGTGCGCGCGCAGTGGGCCGGCAAGCCCTTCGTCTGGCACATTTATCCACAGGACGACAAGCTGCACCACAAGAAGCTGCGTGCCTTCCTGCACCGCTATGCGCCCGACATCGCCAGCCTGGGCACGTTCTCCCTGAACTGGAACGACGCGGGAGATGCGTCGGTCGACTGGACGGCATTGTGGTCAGGCTTGCAAGCGGACAGGATGAAGATGGCGGACAGGGCCGATGAGTGGGAACGCGCCATGCTCGAGCATGGCGATCTGGCTGCGAATCTGTTGGAATTTGCCACAGGGCTGGCGGCTGAGGCAGGGAAAAAGCCGGTATAATACGCGGTTGATCTAAACGGCTTTTCGTTCAAGCATGAGATGGTGCTGTTGACCACAAGCCGACAGATGATTTTCGTGCAACCTATTTTTTACGACCACTCTCTATGAAATTTGCAAAAGAAGTCCGCGTTGGCAACATCATCATGGTTGAAGGCAAGCCGTTCATCGTGCTGCGTTCCGACGTCAACGGTTCGAGCCGCACCGGCTTCACCTACAAGTGGAAGATGAAGAATCTTCTGACCAACGCCCCGCTGGAAAACGTGTTCCGCGGCGACGACAAGTTCGACGTGGTCGTGCTGGACAAGAAGCCGGTCACCTATTCGTACTTCGCCGATCCGCTGTTCGTCTTCATGGATGAAGAGTACAACCAGTACGAGATCGAAGAAGAAAACCTCGGCGACGCGTTGAACTACCTGAAAGACGGCATGGAATGCGAAGCGGTGTTTTACGACGGCAAGGCGATCTCGGTCGAACTGCCGACCACCATTGCGCGCAAGATCGTGTACTCGGAGCCTGCAGTCAAGGGCAACACGTCGGGCAACGTGCTGAAGGAAGCAAAAATCGAAAACGCGATCGAATCGCGATCGCACATCGTTCAGGTTCCGCTGTTCGTGGATCAGGGCGATACGATCGAGATCGACACCCGCACCAACGAGTACAAGAAAGTCGTGCGCGACTAAGGCGTATTCGTTTCAAATAAAAAAGCTGCAGCGTTCTGCAGCTTTTTTTTCGCCCCTACATTGTCATTCTGACTGGCGAATATGCGCGATGCGTTCCGCGGTCGGCGGGTGCGTGGACAGATAGGGCGCTGCGGTGCCGCCTTCCTTGCGCTTCAACTGTTCGAAGGCATCCGCCATGTGCGACAGCGGAATGCCGTTGGCTTTCATCATCGCGATCGCGTAGTCGTCGGCGTCGCGCTCGGCATCGCGCGAATACTTCATGTCGAGCAGCACGGTGGGAATATTGGCGATCACCGCCGACACGTCGCCGAACAGCAGCGTAACGACCGCGCCGACCGCCGAGCTTTGCACCAGGCGGCGCATCAGATGCCGTTCGTGCAGGTGGCCAAGTTCGTGCGCCAGCACGCTCATGATTTCGTCGTCGTTGTCCATCAGCTTGACCAGCTCATCGGTCAGCACGATCTGGCCGGACGGCAGCGCGAAGGCATTCGGACCGATCCGGCTGCTGCGGAACACGATCTCATACGCGGGGGCGCCGGCTTGCGGCGGCACCAGGTTACGGAAATGTTCGGCAATCTCTGCCTGCCGCGCATCAGGCAATCGGCTCGGTTTCAGCATGTGCCGGTCGAGAAATTCCAGCGTGCCCTTGCTGATCGTGCGTTCGACGCCTGCCGGCAAATGCCGCGCGATCGCATCGGCGGCGCAGGGCAGCACGTACAGATAGCCGAGCACCAGCACCAGGATCGTCGCGATGACGCCGAACAGGATGCCGCGCCAGCTACGCTGCATTTGCACTACCGAGGAATCGCGGTAGCCGGTTTGCTGCAGCAGCGCATCGAAGGCGGCTGCATCCTGCACCTCGAAGTAGGCTTCGTCGGGGAACGTGATCTTGCGTCCGATGTGCCGCGCCGGCTCCGATACATGCAGCTGATCCAGCGGGCAGCTACGCGTCGCTTCGCCGGACAGCTGTGCGACGCCTGCTTCGACGCGCAGGCTCGCGCGGTGCGCGCGTGAGGTCCTGCCGTCGAAATACAGGCCTGCGACTTCCATCATAGCGACAGGTCGAAGTCCAGCAGATCGGCCACGCCTTCACCGGTGGCCGACGTTTCCGCTTGCGTGGCGGCGACGAATTCGTCGAGCGTGCCTTGCGGCAGCAGCGTCATCGAACTGACGCGGTAGCGCAGCATCCGGATCTGCGCGAAAGGCGTGAACAAGCCGAGCGTGCAGATCACGCCGAGGATGTTCGTCAATGCGATGAAGACCACGCGCGTCCATTTCATCTCGCAACGGAAATGGTGCGGTCCCAATTGCGTGTGATTCCAGATCAGGTTTTGAACCATGGTATTGAAAATGGGAAACAGCAGGAACAGCCAGACGTACAGCGCGAACAGCCAGGTCAGCAGACCGCTCAATACGGTCAGGTTGGCCTTCGGGTTTTTCAGTGCGCCAAGTGCGCCGAGGCCGCCGCCCAGCACGACGCTGATAGCCATTACGCCAGCCAGCCACACCAGGAACGCGACCAGATACACCTTGTAGAACTTGCCGGCCGATGCGCCAAACGAGAAGTGGGTGACGCCGAAGCGGCTTTCCTCATGCTGGAATTTCTTCAGACGCTGGTGCGCAAAGGGCGCCAGCAGAAACAGCGTCACGGCGGACAACAGCGGAAACAGCAGATAGACCTTGTACACGGCGCCCAGCGTGCCGCGAAAACCGAAACGGATGCCGCGATAGCTGGAGTTGTAGAGCTTGAACTGCAGGCTCTTCCAGATCAGCCACGGCGACGCGAATGCCACGGCGATCAGCATCAGCACCGCGATCACGCCGGATTCTCGCATCGCGAGGTTGTACATGATGATCAGCATCAATGCCACGAAGCGGCCCTTCAGGATTGCGATCGGGTTGCCGTGGTAATCGAAGCTCGCGCCGGCAACCTGGGTGTTGTTGTAGAAGTATCTGGTGCGCCGCACCTTCGCCCATGCGGAATAGATGCCGAGCGTGACGATCGACAGCAGCAGGTTGACGATCCAGATGCCGAAATATTCGCGGCCGCTGCCGCTGAAGGAAAACGG
>DATMTZ010000220.1:0-7483 GCA_035563975.1 Oxalicibacterium sp.
GGATATAGGACTTCAGCATCTGGTTCTCGAAGCTCTGCGCTTCCAGGATCGCCTTCGCCACGTCGTAGAAGGAAATCACGCCGACCAGATTTTGCTGGTCCAGCACCGGCACGTAGCGTGCATGGTGATCCAGCATCAGGCGGCGGACGTCATCCACCTCGGTCTGGCAGCTGATCGTCAGCGGTTTGGTGTCCATGTGCTGGCGCACCGTGTCGCCGCCCACCGCGCCGCCATTGGCATGGATGGTCGACATCACTTCGCGGAAAGTCAGCATGCCGATCAGCTTGCCACCTTCCATCACGACGAGAGAGCCGATGTCCTTTTCCGCCATTGCGTTGATCGCGTCGCGCATCGGACTGTCCGGCGTGACCGTGAACAAGATGTTGCCCTTGACCTTGAGTATTTCGGATACTTTCATGGCGCCGTCTCCCTCGTATGGTTGTCGGATAGTTCAATGTAGTGCACACCGCGAAAAAAATCCACGCGCGATGCCAATATACGACAACGACCCGGGAAGAAAATATCCGCAGGCGATCGCAAACCATCCTGATTCCACCATCCGCAATTCTTGCCCGGCATATGCAATGCCGCGAAGCAACCCACGCCAATTCAGGTTGACAGTATGCGGCCGCGTACTACCCTGAAGTCATCAGCGTTGCGAGAGGAGGACCATCATGAGCGCACTGACCGAAAAGACCGTGCATGAACCCCGGCAATCGTTCGACAGTTTCTATGCGCGCTATCTGACCGAGCACAGCGACCGCACGTCGCGACAGCTCCATTTTGTCGGGTCGACGCTGGCGCTGGTATTCCTCGCGATGCTGGCCTTGAGCGCGAATGCATGGTGGCTGCTGGCCGCCGTGGTCGCTTTCTATGGCTTCTCGTGGAGCGGCCACTTCCTGTTCGAGAAAAACTGGCCGCGCTCGTTCCGGCAGCCGGTATACGCGTTCGCCAGCGCCTGGCTGCTGTACTGGCAGATGCTGACCGGGCAGGTATCGTTCTAGGCGGCCGTATTGAAATAGTCGGCGAGCGTCTGGTTCAGACCTCGCTCGACTGCGCCTTCGACCTGCTGCGCCAGAACCTGGTTGTGGCCGGAGGCGTCGAACACGAACATGCGGTAGACGTCGGCCAGCCTCATCTTTTGGGGATGCGCCAGCAGCACCCAGCGGTCGAGGCCGTCGGTAATCCGCTTGCCCCACTGCATGCGTTTGGAGCCATCGGACTTGATGCGCCCGACCCAGCCGGCTTCCACCATTTTCTCCAGCAGGGTTTCCGCTTCGTCAAAGCCCAGACGCGTTCTGGCGCGGATCATTTGCGTATCCACTACCGCGGTCTGCTGCGCGCTGCGCGCATCGAACAGGACGCCCAGCAAGGCCATCGCATCGACGAAAGCACTGCCCGGCTGCGGCACATGCCACCAGCGCTCGTACTTGACGACCGGCAGGGCGGCCGTCACTACGGCACCACCGAGCGTAATCAGCCAGCCGAGATAGATCCACACCAGAAAGATCGGAAACGCAGCCACCGCGCCGTACACGACAGTATAGGTCGGCACCTTGACCACGAATATCGCAAACAGACGCTTGACGATCTCGAATGCAATCGCGGCCAGCAACCCGCCGCACAACGCGTCGCGCCATTCCACCAGCCGGTTCGGCACCACCATGTACATTGACGTGAAGGCGAAGGTGCTCAGCAGGATCGAGACCAGTGAAAAGAATACCGCCCCGACCAGCGGCACATGGCGCACCACGCCGTTGGTGGCCGTGAACAGATAGGAAGTCAGCGAAATCGATACGCCGATCAGCAGCGGCCCCAGTGTCACGATCGCCCAATACACCAGGATGCGCTGCGTGATCGGTCGCCGCGTTTTCACGCGCCAGATCTGGTTGAACACGCGGTCGATCATCAGCATCATCATCACCGCGGTCACGATCAGCGCGACTGCGCCAAGGGCGGACAGGCGCGTCGCCTTTGACGAGAATTGCGTCAGATAGCCGAGGATGGTGTTGGCGATACCCTTCGGCATCAGGTTCTGCACGAAATAGGCTTCCAGCGATGCGCGAAACGTATGAAACAACGGGAAGGTCGTAAAGATTGCCAGTGCGATGGTCAGGATCGGCACCAGCGCCAGCACCGTCGTGAAAGTCAGGCTGCCGGCCACCTGCGGCAACTGCTCTTCATCCAGACGGCGCGCGGCAAAACGGCACAGGTCGCGCACCTGCGGCCAGGACAGTTCCCGGGTGAACGGCAAATTGAAAAGCTTCATGCAATGAATGGAACGAGATTTTTATCAGGATGCCGCACCATGCGGCAATACTTCTTTCGGCATGAAAGGCTGAACGACCGGACCGGAAAGACTGCTTAAAATGCTGGCAAGCACCCTATAATACCAAGCATGAATGCTCCGCTGCTCCCCATTCTCGTTCTCTACTATTCGCGGCATGGCGCCACCCGCAAGCTCGCCGAATTCATCGGCCAGGGCATCGACAGTGTCGCCGGCTGCGAGGCGCGTCTGCGCACCGTGCCAGCCGTTTCCACCGTGGCCGAAGCAACAGAGCCTGCCGTGCCCGGCAGCGGCGCGCCCTACGTCGAGCTGCGAGATCTGGACGAATGCGCAGGACTGGCGCTCGGCTCGCCGACCCGCTTTGGCAACATGGCGGCGCCGATGAAGTACTTCCTCGACGGCACCACCTCGCAATGGCTGGCCGGCGCGCTGGCCGGCAAACCGGCCTGCCTGTTCACATCGACCGGCAGCCTGCACGGGGGCCAGGAATCGACGCTGCTGTCGATGATGCTGCCGCTGCTGCACCACGGCATGCTGGTGCTCGGGGTGCCGTACACACAGCCCGAGCTGATGACGACTTCCAGCGGCGGCACGCCCTACGGCGCATCACACTGGTCCGGCGTCAACGGCATGCAGCCCGTCACCGACGAATCGCGCGCGCTGGCTGTCGCGCTCGGCCAGCGGCTGGCGCAGACTGCCTTCAAACTGCACGCCGCCGGATGAACGAACACCGCCAGCGCGCACTGCATATCGGCGCGATCGTCACGCTTGGCGCACTGATCGTATTGTGCATCGCGTGGGAAATGGTGCTGGCGCCGCTGCGGCCGAACGGCTCCTGGCTGGTGCTGAAAATTGTGCCCCTGTTGCTGCCGCTGCGCGGCGTGTACAAACGCGACCTGTACACAATGCAGTGGTCGTCGATGCTGATTCTTCTGTATTTCGCGGAAGGCATCGTGCGCGGCATGAGCGATCCCGGCCTGTCGTCGACATTGGGCTGGATAGAGACCGCCTTGACGATCGTCTTTTTTGTTTGCGTCGTGCTGTTCGTCCGCCCCTACAAAAAAGCCGCCAAGGCGCTCGCCAGGAAGGCGCTGCAGAAAGCAGCTGAATGAGCGGCTTTCTCGACGACTGCCGCCGCGCGATCGGCGCCTCGCATGTGCTGACGGACAGCGTCGATACCGATCCCTATCTGACCGACAGGCGCCGCCTCTACACCGGCAAGGCGCTGGCCGTGGTGCAGCCGGTCTCCACCGAAGAAGTCGCGGCGATCGTGCGGCTGTGCAATACGCACTTGGTCCCTATCGTTCCGCAGGGCGGCAATACCGGGCTGGTGCTCGGCAGCGTGCCCGACGACAGCGGCACCGCGATCGTGCTGTCGCTGGCGCGCATGAACCGCATCCGCAAGGTCGACGCGCTGAACAACACGCTGACTGCAGAAGCCGGCTGCATCCTGCAGCGCGTGCAGCACGCGGCAGCCGAAGCCCACCGCCTGTTCCCGCTGTCGCTGGCGGCCGAAGGCAGTTGCACGATAGGCGGCAACCTGGCGTCGAACGCCGGCGGCACGGCGGTTCTGCGCTACGGCAACGCGCGCGAGCTCTGCCTGGGACTGGAAGTGGTCACCCCGCAAGGCGAGATCTGGGACGGCTTGCGCGGTCTGCGCAAGGACAATACCGGTTACGATTTGCGCGATCTCTATGTCGGCGCTGAAGGCACGTTGGGCATCATTACTGCTGCCGTACTGAAGCTGTTTCCGTTGCCGAAAGCGCAAACGACGGCGCTGGCCGCACTCGCTTCGCCGGATGACGCGCTGCGCCTGCTGGCCCTGGCACGGGCACACTGCGCGACCGCGCTGACCGGTTTCGAGCTGATGTCCGATTATTGCCTGCAACTGGTGCAACGGCATTTTCCGCAACTGCCCTTCCCGTTCGCGGCTGCGCATGCACATTACGTGCTGCTGGAATTGTCCGATGAGGAGTCGGCCGAGCACGCAACCGCCGTGTTCGAAAAACTGATTCAGGATGCGCTGGAACAAGGCCTGATCCGCGACGCCGTCATCGCCAGCTCGGTCGCGCAATCACAGTCCTTGTGGAAGCTGCGCGAAGCGATTCCGCTGGCGCAGGCTGCGGAAGGCCAGAACATCAAACACGATGTATCGCTGCCGATTTCGGCGATTGCAGCTTTCATCTGCAGCACCGACCGATTGCTGCAGGATGCCTTTCCCGGCGCGCAAACAGTCACCTTCGGCCATCTCGGCGACGGCAATCTGCACTACAACGTGGCGGCGCCGGCACAAGAAGACGCGCAATCCTTCATGGGCAGGCAAACGGAAGTCAACCGCATCGTGCACGACAATGTGCACCGCTTCGGCGGATCGATTTCTGCTGAACATGGACTGGGCGCCTTGAAGCGCGATGAAATCCTGCGCTATAAATCGGCAGTCGAAATGAACCTGATGCGCAGCATCAAGCGCGCGCTCGACCCGCTTAACCTGATGAATCCCGGCAAGCTCGTCTAACCCACCATTGAAAGGGTCTTATGCACAAGCCATGTTCGATTCTGACCATGCTCGCACTGCTCGCGCTTTCCACGCCGGCATGGGCTGTGTACAAGTGCGAAGCGGCAGGCAAGACAGTTTATAGCGATACGCCCTGCCGCGACATCGGCGCGCATGAGCAGGAAATCCGGTTGGCGCCGGCGGCGGGCGATCCGCAGGATGCGCAACAGCGTCTGCAGCAGGAGAAGAAGGAATTGCAGCGCCTCGAAAACGCGCGCGCAAGGCAAGAAGCGGCCGATGACAGAGCGCGGCAGCGCGCGCGCAAGGCACAACAGGCGCGCAACAAGAAGTGCAAGGAGCTGGCGCTGCGCGTGAAGTGGGCACGCGAGGATGCCGACAGCGCCGCAGGCCGGGCGCGCGACAAGGCGCAACGCAGTCTGCGCCGCGCTGAAGAAAAACAGCGGCTGTCTTGCGATGCATGATCCGCGAGCTGCCGCAGTCAATAAAAAAGGAGAACCGCGGTTCTCCTTTCGCCTGCTGCTGCAGCTTGCTTCAGTTGAAGCAGCCGAGCGTCAGCTCGACTTGCGGTTCGCCCTGCTCAACGTGGCGCAGCGCCATGGCATGGATCGCTTCCTGATGGTCGAGAAAAGCGTCCAGCAGCTTCTCCCTGGAGGCCTCGACATCGCTGGAAGAAATCTTGCGCAGCGCGGCCGCCGTGATCTTTGCCGGAATCGGGTGGCCTTCGTACGAGACGGCAAATTGAACGGCCTTCAGATCTTCGGTTACTGAAACATTGGTCATGATGAACTCCAAAAGGTCGGTAGCAATTGTTCAAACAAATTATCAATGAAAGGTGTCTTCCTCTGTGCCGCAACCTTGTGTAGGAATCGGAGCAATACATTACGGAAACCCATCGGTGATGAGCTGGACAAATATCAAACAGTCAACTCAACAGTTCGTTGAGTCGCTTGCGGCGGAAGAAGTTCGTCCGATCATTCAAAAAATGTCGAAAGCCGTTTCCGCGGCGCAAACCGATCCGGGCGCCTTTACGGGATCTTCCCTCTTCTCCATTGCGAGAACACTTCATGCTTAACTGGCTCTGGCTCGGTTTCTTTGTTGTCGCTGCCTGCAGCGCTGCCGGCCGCTGGCTGATCGGTGGCGACCCAGGCGTATTCGCCGCCATGGTAGAAAGCCTGTTCGCCATGGCAAAGCTGTCGGTCGACGTGATGCTGCTGCTGTTCGGCACCCTGACCTTGTGGCTGGGCTTTCTGCGCATCGCCGAGAAAGCCGGCATCGTCGACACGCTGGCGCGCATGCTGGCGCCGCTGTTTCGCCGCCTGATGCCTGAGATTCCGGCCGGACATCCGGCGCTCGGCCTGATCACGCTCAATTTCACCGCAAACGCGCTCGGCCTCGATAATGCCGCGACACCGATCGGACTGAAGGCCATGCGCGCGCTGCAGGAATTGAATCCGCGCCCCGATACGGCAAGCAATGCGCAAATCCTGTTTCTCGTGATGAACGCGTCGTCGCTGACGCTGCTGCCGGTCTCCATCTTCATGTATCGCGCGCAGCAAGGCGCGCATGATCCAACGCTCGTCTTCCTTCCGATTCTGCTGGCGACCACCGCTTCGTCGCTTGCCGGCTTGCTGGCCGTCGCGATAATGCAGCGGCTCAGATTGTGGGATCCGGTGGTACTTGCATGGCTGGGCAGCGGTGCGCTGCTGTTCGGCGGCTTTCTGGCGTTGCTGGCCAGCCTGTCGAGCGCGGCGCTGGCATCACTTTCTTCTCTGCTCGGCAACCTGACGCTGTTTGCGCTGATCCTGCTGTTCCTGTTGGTCGGGTGGCGCAAGCGCGTGCCGGTTTACGAATCGTTCATCGAAGGCGCGAAGGAAGGCTTCGAGGTGACGAAAAACCTGTTGCCGTATCTGGTCGCCATGCTGTGCGCGGTTGGCGTATTGCGCGCGTCCGGCGCGCTCGACATGGTATTGGCTGCACTGCGCTTTGCCGTCGAATGGTTGGGATGGGACGGGCGCTTCGTCGATGCGCTGCCGACCGCACTCGTTAAGCCATTTTCCGGCAGCGCGGCACGCGCGATGTTGATCGAGACCATGCAGGCCAAAGGCGTGGACAGTTTTCCGGCGCTAGTCGCTGCCACCGTGCAAGGCAGCACCGAAACGACGTTTTACGTGCTGGCCGTCTATTTCGGTGCCGTCGGTATCCAACGCGCGCGCCATGCGGTCAGCTGTGCGCTGGCGGCTGACCTGGCCGGCGTGATCGCATCGATTGCGGTGTGTTACTGGTTCTTCGGATGAAGCAATGCGGAGGCGGTGCAGACGTATGGCCTGCCCAGCAGGAGTCGAACCTGCGACCTACGGCTTAGAAGGCCGTTGCTCTATCCAACTGAGCTATGGGCAGCATGAAAAGAAGAAAAGCAGCGCGATGAACACGCCGCTGCCCGCCGTCGGCTTGACGAGGTGCTGCATTATGCCGGGTTTATAAGCGCGTTTCAATGCGGGAAGGTCGGCCTTCGCATCGCCTGCATGAGAGCACTTCAGGTGCTGCATGCGCTAGCTGCGAATTTGATCGACGATTGCATAGCCGCGCGCCAACCCGGCAGCCAAAGCTTCGTCCGGCGATGCATAGTCGGCATCGTCGCCCGACTTCGCTGCCAGTTCGCTTTCTGCCGTCGAATCCGCGCC
>DATMTZ010000221.1:0-1969 GCA_035563975.1 Oxalicibacterium sp.
GTGCCGGCCAGAATGACACCGGCAAGATGCAGTCCGCCTTCCGCCGCCACGAATCCGGCCAGCGGCATGATCAACTCGGATGGAATCGGCGGAAAGATGTTTTCCGCCAGCATCAGCAGGAAGATGCCGAGATAGCCGCTGCGCTCGACGATGTCGACGATGGTATCGAACAAGAAGGTCTCCAGTGCTCGTTGAACAGCCCGTCAGACGCAACGCGCGCCAAAAAATTCCGACGAAAATTCCGATGAGATTTGCACGAGGGTTCGTGCCGGGACCGCGCCGCGCCCCGTTCCCGCTTCAGTCGCCCAGCCGCATCGAGAAATCGATGCCGACCTCGGCCCACGCTTCCTTTTCCTTCGCCATCCAGTACGCCAGCGTCGGGTGATCGCTGACCCACTCGTTGCGGATGTCCAGTTCGATGCGGTTCTTCATTTTCAGCCGCAGGTCTTCGGTGCGCGCTTCGATGCGCGCATGCATGAAGACCACGGCCAGGCGCAGCGCCAGCACCGCCCTGACGAAGCCGGCATCGTGCAGCAGGTCGCCGACCTTGCGCAGGTTGCCCTTGTGCGCAAGCACCAGCCGGCTCATGGCGCGCTGCTCGCGCGCGGTGAAACCCGGCAGGTCGGCGTTTTCGATCATGTAGGCCGCATGCTTGTGATAGCCGCTGTGCGAAACCGCCTGGCCGATTTCATGCAGCAGCGCGCTCCAGTACAGCAGCCGCACATAGCGATCGTCATTCGGTTTCAGCAGCGCATACATCGCCGACGCCAATTGCGCGACGCGCTCGCCGCGCCCGCTGTGCACGCCGAAACGCCGGCCGAAATCAATTACCGCCTGCTCGCGCCGGTCGCGCCGCGTGGCGCGCAAGTGCAGATCCCACAGCACGCCCATGCGCAATCCCGCCTCGACCGGCTTGATGCTCTTGATGCCGAGCTCCTGCATCAGCCCTATCAGCACCGACAGTCCGCCCGCCACGCCGGTGGCGCGGTCCGCCTTCATGCCGACCAGGTCGATGCGGCTGGTGTGGCCGAACTGGATCAGCCTGCGCTTCAGCGCATCCAGGCTTTTCAGCGTCGGCTCGGCTTCGCCCAGGCCATTCTTCACGATTGCGTCGGCGATCGCGCGTATCGTGCCGGACGAGCCGTAGGCGGTCGCCCACAGCTCCGGCCGGAACAGCGGCGCGGCATCTTCAAAACGGGAGCGCGCCGACAGGACAGCGGCGTCGAAGGCGGCAGCGGACAGCTCGCCGTCGCGAAAGAAATCCTGGTTTTGCGGCACCGTGCCGATGGTGAAGGATTCCACCTGCTCGATCTTCTGGCCGCGGCCGAGGATCAGCTCGGTCGAACCGCCGCCGATGTCCGTCACCAGCCGGCGTTCGCTGGACGGCAGCATGCTGGCGACGCCCATGTAGATCAGGCGGCCTTCTTCCTCGCCGGAAATGATGTCGATCGGATAGCCGATCGCCGCTTCGGCCGCCGGCATGAAAGCGGCGGCATTGCCCGCCACACGGATGGTGTTGGTCGCCACGACGCGCACGTCGGTCAAGGGATAGGCGCTCAGGATCGCGTTCAGCCGCGCCAGCGATGTAATCGCGGCACCGATCGCTTCCGCGCGCAAGTTGCCGTTCTCGTCCAGACCGGCCGCCAGACGTATCGGGTCGCGCGCGCTCTTGATGATGCGCATGGTTTCGCCATCGTGGCGTCCAATATGCAGGCGAAAGCTGTTGGAACCCAGATCTACCGCAGCGAACATGCCATCCTTTCCATTGTCTTGCCAGGCCATCCAGAAAAAACGTGTGACGATATGCGCGCCATATGACAACTTGATGACGCCGCCGTGCGCTGTATCGTTCGCGCGCACAGGAACCGCGCGCATTCTGCCAATTCCGACGCGGAATTGTTTATACCATTTATTCGCAAGGACGTAACAGCTGCCTTTGCACGCAAAGACGCCGCGCGCTCAGCCGAAC
>DATMTZ010000222.1:0-2794 GCA_035563975.1 Oxalicibacterium sp.
CCGTCGCCGGCTGGCTCAAATGCGCGCCGGCGCTGGCGCACACCGTGCATGCACAGGCCGGCGCGATTCTGGCGTCCGATGAGTTGGCGCGCTTTTTCGATCCGGCTGCTTTCCGCTTCGCCCGCAACGAGATGGAAATCCTGACAGCGGAAGGCGCAGCGCGTTTCGACCGCGTCGTGATGTTCGACGATGCCTTGTGGATCCTCGATTACAAGCGGCAGCTGCTGGACAGCGAACGCGCAGCCTATGCGCAGCAGCTGGCGCGCTATCGGATGGCGGCGCGCGAAGTATTTTCCGATATCGCGATTCGCACCGCGCTGGTGACGGCGGACGGGCGGCTGATCGAAATCGCTTAGCGGCAGTGCTTTTTTGGCAAGCGGTTTTTCTATCGGCGTCCTGCCTGTGATCGATTTTCTGCGTGAAGCGCGGGATGGCGCCGGATTCTATTGACTGGAAATTGGCTGCACCTCTATAGTGGCGAGATGATTTCAGACTTCCATACCCTTTCGGAAAAGATCAGCCAGCTGGCCGAACTGGCGCAGGCGCTGCGCAGCGAAAACGCGGAACTGCGCGTCAAGTCGACGGCACTCGCCGCCGAGAATGCAGAACTGGCGCAGCGCATGCAGCAGGCGCATGCGCGCGTGGCCGCGCTACTGGAAAAAATGCCGGCGCCGGCGCAGGACGATGAACAGGATGAGGCCGTAGCATGATTCAACTCGATGTCACCATCATGGGGCAGCAATACAAACTCGCCTGCAAAGAAGGCGAGGAAGAGGCGCTGCGCGATACGGTTTCTTACCTCGACGCAAAAATGTGCGCGATTCGCGATGCGGGCAAAATCAAGGGCACCGATCGCATCGCCGTGATGGCGGCGCTGGGTGTGACGGCGGAATTGCTCTCTACCAAGTCGCCTACCGGTCCGCTGTCGGACATGTCGATGTCGGAAGTCCGTCAGAAAATCGCGGCGATGCACAACGTGCTCGATACTGCGCTCGCACCACAGGAAAATCTGTTTTAAGCATCGCAAAATTCACACGCGAATCGGTACATAAATCTTTTACTCCGATGCGTAATCAGGTAGACTTCAATCTCCTGCCGTGTTCGCCATTGCCATAAAATCCTTGAACCATTTATGCGCAGCGGCCGCGGAAATTTGTTCGACGGGCGTGAGCGTCGCTAGTCCGATGAACCCGAAGTTGAACTAACTGCGGCCACCTTGAACCTCTTGGTTCGGGATGCCGGCAAAGCGGCACAGGCGGGGCTTTATACCAGGACGGCTGCATGAAAATGCAGCCGTTTTTTTTCGCTCTCGCGAAACGAATGCAAATCTGTGACGCTTATTTTCTGAGGTGATGCATGCGCTATTGGCTGATGAAATCGGAGCCGGACGAAGTCAGCATCGACGCCGTGCTCGCGATGCCGAAGCAGACCGTGGCGTGGACCGGCGTGCGCAACTATCAGGCGCGCAATTTCATGCGGGATGCAATGCGCGTCGGCGACGGCGTGCTGTTCTATCACTCGAGCTGTGCAGTGCCGGGCGTCGCCGGGTTGGCCGAAGTGGCGAGCACGCCGTATCCGGACGATACGCAGTTCGATGCGTCCGGCAAATACTACGATCCGAAAGCTTCGAGAGAAAATCCGCGCTGGATGCTGGTTGATGTGCGCGTTACGGAGAAGACGCGCTTGGTGCCATTGTCCGAATTGCGCGCGCATCCCGATTTGACCGGCATGGTGCTGCTGCAGCGCGGCAGCAGGTTGTCGATTACGCCGGTGACGCCGGAAGAATGGAAGATCGTGGTCGGGCTGGCGCGCGGCCGCAAGTAAGGTTTCAGGCCGACGCCATCGCGCGACGGTACGCCATTGCCAGCATCACGATCCCCACCACAATCAAGGGAATCGAAAACATCTGGCCGGCGGAAATCGTGATGCCGGCAAAGCTCACGTTGTAATCCGGCACGCGGAAGTATTCGGTCACGAATCGCCCGATGCCCGACAGCAGGCAGAACATGCCCCCCACCGCCATGCGCGGCCTGTCCTTGCGCGCAAACGCCCACAGCAGCACGAATTCGATCACGCCTTCCAGCGTCTGGTACAGCGGCGACGGATGGCGCGGCAGGTTGTCGACATTCGGCCAGATCATCGCCCATGGCAGCGTCGCATCGGCGATCCGGCCCGGCAGTTCCGCATTGATGAAATTGCCGAGCCGGCCAAAGGCGTAACCGAGCGGCACCATCGGCGCAATGAAATCCCACACGTCCAGCACATTGCGCCCGCGCTTGTTCGACCAGATACCCATTGCGATCAGCACGCCCAGGAAGCCGCCGTGGAAGGACATGCCGCCATTCCACACCTTGATGATTTCCAGCGGATTCGAGAAATAAAACACCGGATCGTAAAAGAAAACCTGACCCAGCCGGCCGCCGACAATCACGCCAAGCACGCCGTAAAACAGCATGTCGTCGATGTCGTCCCTGGTCCAGTTGTCGCGCGCGATATGCGGCTGCTTGATGCGCACGCGCGCCAGCATCACGTATTGCGCGAATGCGGCCAGGTACATCAGGCCGTACCAGCGGATGTGCAGGGGACCGATCGACAGCGCGACCGGATCGGGCATAGGGTGGACCCACATAACTATTTCTTTCTGAGCAGTTCGAGAAAAGCCCGTAGCACCGGCGACGCATTGTCGCGGCGCCACGCCAGGCCGGTTTCTACCAGCGGCGTCTTTTGCGACAGCGCCGTGTAATCGACGCCGGGGCGCTTCAGGTTCGACACGGATTGTGGCACAAGCGCGATG
>DATMTZ010000223.1:0-5131 GCA_035563975.1 Oxalicibacterium sp.
GTCGACCCGGACGATCCGCGCTTCAAGATCCTGGATTAGAGTGAAAAAGCAGCGGCGAGCAATTGCCGCACCAACCGCAATTTGACATCAACAAAAACAGCGGCGACTCCCGGCATGCAATCGGTCATTCAACACGCAAAACGCGTCATCATCAAGGTCGGTTCTTCTCTTGTCACCAATGACGGCAAGGGGCTGGATGCTAGCGCGATCCAGAAATGGGCGGAACAGATCGTCCAGTTGCGCAGCCTGGGCAAGGAAGTCGTGCTGGTCAGTTCCGGCGCGATCGCCGAAGGCATGCAGCGCCTCGGTTTCGAGAAGCGGCCGACCGGCATTCACGAGTTGCAGGCCTGCGCCGCAGTCGGACAGATGGGGCTGGCGCAAATTTACGAAACAAGTTTTCGGCAGCATGAAGTTCGCACTGCGCAAGTGCTGCTGACGCACGCCGACCTCACCGATCGCGAGCGCTACCTGAACGCGCGTTCGACGCTGTTCACGTTGTTGCGGCTGGGCGTGGTGCCGATCATCAACGAGAACGACACGGTGGTGACGGACGAGATCAAGTTCGGCGACAACGATACGCTGGGTGCGCTGGTTGCCAACCTGATCGAGGCGGACGCCTTGATCATCCTGACCGACCAGCGCGGCCTGTTCACCGCCGATCCGCGCAAGGATCCGAAAGCAGAATTTGTGCACGAGGCGAAAGCCGGCGATCCTGTACTGGAGGCGATGGCCGGCGGCGCCGGCAGCAGCCTGGGCCGTGGCGGCATGCTGACCAAGATCCTGGCGGCAAAGCGCGCAGCCTTGTCCGGCGCGCATACCGTCATTGCCTGGGGGCGCGAAGAGCAGGTGTTGAGCCGGCTGGCACGCGGCGAGGCGATCGGTACGCAGCTGAGCGCGCAAACGGCGCAACTGACCGCGCGCAAGCAATGGATGGCTGACCACCTGCAGACCGCAGGCAGGGTGGCGCTCGATGCCGGTGCAGTGCAGAAACTGACGGCGGAAGGAAAGTCGCTATTGCCGATCGGTGTGACCGATGTGAGCGGAGAATTCGGGCGCGGCGACGTGATCACCTGTGTCGACGCATCGGGCCGACCAATTGCGCGCGGCATCACGAACTACACGAGTTCCGAGGCACGGCGCATCATGCGCAAGCCGTCGGGCGAAATCGAGGCGATCCTTGGCTTTGTCGAAGAGCCGGAGCTGATTCACCGCGACAATCTGGTACTGCTGTAAACAGTGCGCGAGCGGTGCAGCACGCTCGCCTACTATCTGGTTAAGCCATCCGTCAGAGTCTTGTTGTTCTTCAGGCGATACAGGATATTTTCTGCTTTGCCGGCGACGGTCGTGTTTTCGCAGAAGTAGTCCTTCGCCAGTGCCGCATGCTGGCGGTTGGCGAAACCGCGCACAATGCCATCCCATTGATTGCGGCGCGAACGTGCCCAGCTGCCGTCCTCCTGTCCGATCGCATAAATTTTCTTTTCAAAGGTTGCGCAGCGAATGCCTTCGTAGCTGACATTCTTCGCGCCTTCCTGGCTGATCGATACGAGCGTATAGCGGACCACATCATCCGAACCGACACTGATCGATTTAGCGTCAACAAAAAATTTCTGCGTGGCGGTCGGGCTTACATAGAAGGACAGCAGGTTCTCGTCCTTTGGCGCTGGCGGCAGTTGCACCGCGATCTCCTGCCAAGGTTTGCTTTCGTCGTCGTAGTCCTCGTCAAAGGACTGCGCCAGTGCCACACCCATCGTCGACAACAGAATCAGGCTGACCAGTGTTCGCGTAAAGCGCAGGTATGTCGAGCGCTGCTGCGGATCGCGGGCGGCGCGGGCGATATTTCTCATTACGATTTCTTTCCTTGATTGGGCGATTCGTCGGTTTTCCTCGGCGAGTGGGATTGACGGAGATAGCGCGCGCCATTGTGTCCATGCGGCGCGGGGCGCGACAGGAAGCGTGACAGCTCCTGCAGTGCGCGCTGGTAGACGTCGCGCTTGAATTCGATCACGACATCCAGCGGCACCCAGTAATCATGCCAGCGCCAGGCGTCGAATTCCGGATGTTCTGTCATGCGCAGGTTGACGTCGCAATCGCGGCCGACCATGCGCAGCAAAAACCAGATCTGTTTCTGGCCGCGGTAATGACCGCGAATTTCGCGCTTAATGAAATGATCGGGCACTTCGTAGCGCAGCCAGTCGCGCGTGCGCCCGATGATCTTCACATGCTCGGCGCGCAAGCCGACTTCTTCTTCCAGCTCGCGGTACATGGCCTGTTCCGGCGTTTCGCCGAACTTGATGCCGCCCTGCGGAAACTGCCACGAGTGTTCGCGCACCCGTTTGCCCCACCAGACCTCATTGTGGGCATTGAGCAGAATGATGCCGACGTTAGGGCGGAAGCCTTCACGGTCCAGCATGTTGCACCTCAAACTTTCTGCGGCGGACGAACCCTCAGCTCAACATCGACCTGCGTACAAACGTGTCCGGCCGCTTAGGCAAAGGCCAGCGGACGGCAGGAACGATAATCAATTGTTCGAAGAGTGGGTGCATCGGCCAGCCAATACTTTAAAATTGAGTCGATTATAACCCTCTCTTTTTAAAAAGAATCATCGTCATGCGTGCATCCCGTTTTTTCATTTCCACCCTTAAAGAAGCGCCTTCGGACGCGGAAATCGTCAGCCACAAACTGATGATGCGCGCCGGCATGATCAAGCGGTTGGGTTCCGGCATCTATACCTACATGCCCATTGGTTTGCGCGTGATCCGCAAGGTGGAAGCGATCGTACGCGAAGAGATGAACCGCGCCGGTGCCATTGAATTGCTGATGCCGCTGGTGCAGCCGGCCGAGCTGTGGCAGGAAACCGGCCGCTGGGACAAGATGGGTCCGGAACTGATGCGCGTGAAGGACAGGCATGGCCGCGACTTCGCCATCCAGCCGACTTCGGAAGAGGTGATCACCGACGTGGTGCGCAGCGACATCAAGTCGTATCGCCAGCTGCCGGTCAACTTCTATCACATCCAGACCAAGTTCCGCGACGAGCGTCGTCCGCGCTTCGGGCTGATGCGCGGCCGCGAGTTCACGATGAAGGACGCGTACTCGTTCGACCGCGACGTCGAAGGTTTACAGCGTTCGTACCAGCGCATGTTCGATGCGTATGTGAAGATTTTTACGCGTTTCGGCCTGGAGTTTCGTGCGGTGGCGGCCGACAACGGCGCGATCGGCGGTTCCGGTTCGCATGAATTCCACGTGATCGCGGATACCGGCGAAGACGCGCTGGTCTATTGCCCGAGCTCGGATTACGCAGCCAATATGGAAGCGGCGGAAGCCCTGTCGGTGATCGGCGCGCGCGGCGCCGCGACTCGGGCGCTGACCAAAGTGCCGACGCCGGGCAAGACCAAATGCGAAGACGTCGCGGCGCTACTCGGCGTGCCTTTATCGCAGACAGTCAAATCGGTTGTGCTCGCAGTGGAGAAAGAAGAGAACGGCGCCAAGCAGAAGGAAGTGTGGCTGCTTCTGCTGCGCGGCGACCACGAATTGAACGAAGTGAAGGCAGCCAAGGTGCCAGGCCTGGGCGAGTTCCGTTTTGCCAGCGAAGCGGAAATCATCGAATGGTTCGGCACGCCGCCCGGCTATCTCGGTCCGATCAACCCGAAGAAGCCGTTGAAGATCGTGGCCGACCGTACCGTTGCCAATATGAGCGATTTCATCTGCGGCGCGAACGAAGCGGATTTCCATCTGAGCGGCGTCAACTGGGGCCGTGATCTGCCGGAGCCGCTGGTATTCGACCTGCGCAACGTGGTCGAAGGCGATGCGTCGCCGGATGGCAAGGGTGTGCTGGCGATCCAGCGCGGCATCGAGGTCGGTCACGTATTCCAGCTCGGCACCCGTTATTCGCAGGACATGAAAGCGACGTACCTCGACGAGAACGGCAAACCGCAACTGCTGCAGATGGGCTGCTACGGGATCGGCGTGACGCGCATTCTCGGCGCGGCGATCGAGCAGAACTTCGACGAGCGCGGCATCATCTGGCCGGCGGCGCTGGCGCCTTTCGAAGTCGTGCTGTGCCCGATGGGCTACGACCGCAGCGACAGCGTGAAGGCGGAAACGGACAAGCTGTACGCTGCGCTGCAGGCGGCCGGCGTCGACGTCATCCTGGACGATCGCGGCGAGCGCCCGGGCGCGATGTTCGCCGATTGGGAGCTCATCGGCGTGCCGCATCGCGTGGTGATCGGCGAGCGTGGTCTGAAGGAAGGCAAGCTCGAATATCAGGGGCGCCGCGACGCCGAGGCGACGGCGGTCGCATCGACCGAGATGCTCGCATTCGTACAGTCGAAACTGGCTGCATGAAAATCGGGCATCGGCTCCCATCAAGTTTGAACAGCGTTCGTTCTGCCACCAATGGCGGCCGCCATCCTTGACACCTGCACGAAGGCGGCACTGCATTCCGCGCGCCGCCGAATAGGAGCCGGATTGCTTCTGGCGGTTCTGGCGTGCGCTGCGCACGCCGGCAACCAGAAAGAGGAAGCGCTCGCCGATTCGGTGCGTATCGCCTTGTCGCGGGCGATTTCGGATCCGAGCCCGCCCATACCGCAGTTTTCCGACATCGATGAGAGGCTGGCCTATCTGCGCTGGCTCGGCGACATGTCGCAGCGGCTGATGAAGCGCATGCCGGACCGGCAGACCCGCATCGAGTTTTTGCGCACGGTGTGGTACGAAGCGCGCCGCGCCGGACTGGATCCCGAGATGGTGCTCGGCCTGATACAGGTAGAGTCTGCGTTTCGCAAGTACGCGGTGTCACCGGTCGGTGCGCATGGTTACATGCAGGTGATGCCGTTCTGGACGCGCATCGTCGTCGGGCAGAAGGACGCACGCATCCTGTTCAACATGCAGACCAACCTGCGCTTCGGTTGCTCGATCTTGCGCATGTATCTCGACATGGAGAAAGGCGATCTGTTTCTGGCGCTTGGCCGCTACAACGGCAGCCGCGGCCGACCGGAATATCCGAATGCGGTACGGGCGGCATGGCGCAATTGGTCCGGGGCAGAAAGGCATTAGCTGCCTGTATTGCTGATGCCGGCGGCGAATACACAACGAAGCCATCGTCGCATAAACAAAAACGCCCGCAAGAAGCGGGCGT
>DATMTZ010000224.1:0-3108 GCA_035563975.1 Oxalicibacterium sp.
ATCGGCATTCGACACGCCGCTTTTCTCGCCGTTCGCCAGCAGCTCGCGATAATTCGCTTCGTAACGCGGCCATTCGAAAAACGGCCCCGGATCGGTCTTGCGTCCGGGCGCGATGTGCTCGTGCCCGGTCACGTCGCGCAGCGGATACGCTGCTTTCAACGCAACAGTCAATGCCGCCAGTGACGCATATTGCGCCGCTTCGAAGGGCGCGAAATCCGTACCCTCGAGCTCGATGCCGATCGAAAAATCATTGCAGCGTTCCCGACCGCAAAAGGTCGACGCGCCGGCATGCCAGGCGCGATCGCGGGCAGAGACGAATTGCACCACTTCCCCGTCGCGGCGTATCAGGAAGTGCGCCGACACGCGCAGCGGTTTCAGCTGCTCGAAATAGGGATCGGCATTGTAATCCAGCTGGTTCAGGAAAAGATCGGCAATGTAAGGACCGCCGAAGCAGCCCGGCGGCAGGCTGATGTTGTGGATCACCAGAAGGGACACCGGCATGCCGTCGGCGCGCTGATCGAAATTCGGTGAAGGCATGCGTATCGCGTCCGCCGCCCAGCCGCCGCCGTCGATCCGGAAGCGCCGTTCCCGCAATGCGGACGAATTATTCGGGTGCATGGATATCGAGCCGCTGCATGCGATAGCGCAGTTGGCGGAAGCTGATGCCCAGCAGTTCGGCCGCTTGCGTGCGATTGAAATGGGTCTTGGCCAGCGCGCGGCGGATCACCTCCCGCTCGATATCGTCCAGATGGTCGGGCAAAGACGAAGGTAAATCGTCGGTCTGTGTCGAGGCAGGCGGCGACGCATCCGGCGCACCTGCCGGCGTTGACGCTTCCATGACAGGCTCCGGTGCGGCGGGGGCGACGATCAGTGTCGCTTCGCCGGGCGCCGCGCCCTTCAAGGCCAGATCGCTTACTTGGATCAAGCCGTCATTGGCAAATGCCAGTGCGCGTTCCAGGATGTTTTCCAGCTCGCGCACATTGCCGGGGAAATGGTAGCCGCGCAGCGCCTGCAGCGCATCGGGCGCTAACGTCGCCTTCTGCCCCGGTCCTGCCAAACGCGCCAGGATCGCGTTCGACAGCAATTCGATATCGTCCAGCCGTTCGCGCAGCGGCGGCAGGTTCAGCTCGATCACGTTTAGCCGGTAATACAGGTCCTGACGGAATGTGCCCTTGCCGACGCAAGCGTGCAAGTCCTGGTGCGTGGCGCTGATGATGCGTACATCGACCGGTTCTTCCTGCGTGGCGCCAACCTTGCGCACGCGGCGCTCCTGAATCGCGCGCAGCAGCTTGACCTGCATCGCCAGCGGCAAATCGGCCACTTCGTCCAGCAACAACGTGCCGCCGTTGGCGGCTTGAAAAAAACCGTCCCGGTCGTCGGTGGCGCCGGTGAACGCGCCTTTGCGGTAACCGAAAAATTCCGCCTCCATCAGCGCTTCCGGGATGGCGCCGCAATTCACGGCGATGAAAGGCTTGTCGTTGCGCGCGCTTTGCGCATGGATGTCGCGCGCCGCCAGTTCCTTGCCGCTGCCGGATTCGCCGCTGATCGCGACCGGCGCCATGCTGCGCGCCAGCCGCACGATTTGCGCGCGCAAGGCCTGAATCGCATCCGACTGTCCCATCAGTCGCAGCGAGACGGGCTCGGTGCCGGCGCGCAGCTCCCCGGCCGGCGCTTCCTGCTGCAGCCGCAGCGCGGAGCGCACCATCACGCGCAATTGCTCGAGCCCGACCGGCTTGGACAAATAATCGAAGGCACCCGCCTTCAACGCCATCACGGCATTGTCGGCGCTGCCGAACGCAGTGATGACGGCAACCGGCGTATTCCTGCACTGCGCGGTGATTTCCTGTACCAGTTCGATACCGAGGCCGTCCGGCAGCCGCATGTCGGTCAGCACCAGCGCGTATTCGGTTTGCGCCAGTCGCGCCCGCGCCTCCGCGATGGTAGCGGCACTGTCGACGTCCAGGCCCATCTTGAGCAGCGTAATTTCCAGCAGCTCGCGCAGATCGGCTTCGTCGTCGACGATCAGGATGCGGGGCGAAGTCATTGTGAAAAATCAGGTGGATTCATATCAGGCGGCCTCGCCGACGGCAAAGCTGATTACAAAGCGGCCGGTCGGTTTGTTGCGCTCCTCTTCAGTGCGGAATTCGTAGTTCAGCATGGCGCCGTTATTCAAGCACAGTTCACGCGCCAGGTAGAGGCCCAGCCCGGTTCCCTTGCTTGACGTCGTATAAAAAGGTTCGAAAAGATGCGCGCGGACTGCGGTGGAAATCTGCGGCCCGTCGTCCTGCACATGCAGCTCCAGCCGGTGCGCCGGCCCCGACACCGCAAACAGGCGGATGCTGCCCGGCTTGCCGCTCGCATAGCGTAGCGCATTTGTCAGCAGGTTCATCAGGATTTCGCGCAAATGCAACGGATCGAAACGCACGCTGTACGCGCGCATGTCGCCAACTTCGATCAGTTCGCTGCTGATGCCCTGCGTTTCCTGCAGTTCGCGCAGCAGATCCTCAACCAGCAAGGCCAGGCCCAGCGGCTCGTGATACTGGTGCGCCTTGCGCGACAGTTTCAGGATGTCCTCGATCATGCGGTTCAGGCGCGCCACGTTTTCATCGACGATGCCGAGCAGGCGTTGCTGCCCTTTTTCCTGCACGTCTTCCGCCAGCAGCGAGGCCGCATGCGAAATGGCGGACAGCGGATTGCGCACCTCATGCGCAATGCTGGCGGTCAGCCGTCCCATCGACGCCAGCTTCAATTGCTGGGCCTGGTTCTCGATTTCCGTGACGTCCTGCAAAAAGATCACCACGCGCTCTTCCGGCAAGCCATCGCTTTCCACACGCGCAAAACGCAGCTTCAGATGCGTCGCCAGTTCACGGCGGCCGCCGAGAATCGTGGTGCTGCCCTGCAACGTGGAATCGTCGCGGTACTTGATCAGGACGTAGGCCGGCTTGTCCGCCGTCGCCGTGCCCGCCGCATCGGTCTGCGCTTTCCAGTTCGAAAAAGCGTCGGCGATCGGCGCCAGCCATGCAAGTTCCGACAGCCGGCCCTGCGATCGCTCGGCCGCATTCAGCAAACCCAGCATGCGCGAGGCGGCCGGATTGACAGTCAGCATCC
>DATMTZ010000225.1:0-8282 GCA_035563975.1 Oxalicibacterium sp.
GCGCGCCGCTATGCGGAGCAGGGTGCGGTGCTGGGCCTGGCGGCGCGGCGCGGCGACAAGCTGCAGGAACTGATGGCGAGTCTGCCGAATGCGCAGCAGCATCGCCTCTATGTGCTGGACGTCAACGATCATGCCGCGCTCGCGAATGCCGCCGCCGATTTCATTGCCGCAGCGGGAGGCATCGATATCGTGATTGCCTGCGCCGGCATTTCGCGCGGCACGCTGACCGATCATATGGAAGACTTGCCGGTGTTCGAGCAGATCTTCGCGACCAATGTCACGGCAACGGTCGCAACCTTCGCGCCCTTCGTCGAGACAATGCGGCAGCAGGCGCTCGCAGGGAATCCCGGATGCCGGCTGGTCGGCATCGCCAGCGTTGCCGGTGTGCGCGGCTTGCCCGGTGCCGGCGCCTACAGTGCATCGAAAGCCGCGGTGCGCGTTTATTGCGAATCGCTGCGCCTGGAATTGAAAAAGAGCGGTATCAAGGTCGTCACGATCGCACCGGGCTATATCGATACGCCGATGACACAGGTGAACGATTACACGATGCCTTTCCTGATGCCGGCAGAGAAGTTTGCGGAAAGGGCGATGCAGGCGATCGGGGATGGTACCAGCTATCGCGTGATCCCATGGCAGATGGGTTTGGTGGGGAAGGTGCTTCGGTTATTGCCGAACTGCCTGTACGACATGCTTTTTGCCAATGCACCGCGCAAGACGCGAGACGTTTCATCGAATTAAATTTCTCGGACTGACCGACGGCAACATCCGGAAAATTTCAAAAGCCCAGGGCGGGTCGCCGGCATCGGCATGGATTGGCTTGTTGTCGTAGACTGCAAATCCATCGCAGGGCCATCTCAACTGGAGAGCATCATGGATCTGGGCTTGAAGAACAAACTGGCTTTGGTATCGGGTTCGACCAAAGGTATCGGCTATGCCATCGCGACGGGGCTCGCGCGAGAAGGCGCACGCGTGATCGTGAACGGCCGCTCTCGACAATCGGTCGACGCTGCACTGGCCAGCTTGCGCAAGGCGGTCCCGAATGCGCAGGTATTCGGCTATGCGGGCGATCTTTCCAATCCACAGCAGGTTGATGCGCTGGTTGAGACGTATCCGGACGTCGATGTGCTCGTCAATAATCTCGGCATCTTCGATCCCAAGTCGTTTGAAGATATTCCGGATGAAGACTGGCTGCACTTCTTTAATGTCAATGTCATGTCGGGTGTGCGTCTGACGCGTGCATACCTGTCGGGAATGAAGAAAAAGAACTGGGGACGCGTGGTCTTTATCAGCAGTGAGAGCGGCGTGCAGATCCCGGTGGAAATGATCCATTACGGTGTGACCAAGACTGCGCAGATTGGTCTTGCGCGAGGTTTGGCAGAACATTGTGCCGGAACTGGCGTGACGGTGAATTCGGTATTGCCCGGCCCGACGAAATCGGAAGGCGTGTCCGACTTTGTCGAAAAGCTGTCTGGCGATTCGATCGATGCGTTTGAAAAGGATTTCTTCGAGAAAGTGCGTCCTACTTCATTGATCAAACGCTTCACGACGCCAGAAGAGGTTGCCAATATGGTCGTCTATATCTGTTCCGAGGCGTCGTCTGCTACCAACGGGGCGGCTCTGCGCGCGGATGGCGGCGTGGTGCGTTCGGCCTTTTGACGCCGACAAGAATGTTGGATACCGGCCCGAATCGGAAGCTCGCATCACATTTGTGATTCGCCGAGCGCCTGGGAAAGAGGACGAGGGCTCTTTTAGCCGCCTTGAAAACGGATCACGCCATCCAGAGAAACGTTCCGCTTCAAGAGCCCGTCCATCCACAGCTTGTGCAAATGCGCCAATGCCTCGCCCATCGCAAAGGTCAGCTGATGCGAATCCAGTTGCCGCTTGAACATGATGGGCACGATATCTGCTGCCGACTGCGGCGTGACGCACGCTTCCAGCACCTCCTGCAATCGCGCCGCATGATGATCGAATAGCTGGGCGATGCGCACGTGCAGGCCGCGAAACGGTTTGCCGTGCGAGGGGAGGATCAGCATTGATTCCGGCAAATCCTTGAACTTCTTCAGCGAATCCAGATACTGCTGCACCGGGTTGGACTCCGGTTCGATCGCGAATACCGAGACGTTGGTCGAAATGCGCGGAAGCACCATGTCGCCGGAAATCATGACATTCAATGCTTCACACGCCAGCGATACGTGTTCGGGCGAATGACCGAAGCCGGCGATGACGCGCCAGTCATGCCCGCCGATGCGGACCAGATCGCCGTCCTGCATGCGCACATAGCTGGCCGGCATGCCTGGCACCATCGTCGGGTAATAGCTGCGGCGGCCCTCCAGTTCCGCAACCATCGCGGGATCGCGCAAGCCATGCTTCTGGAAGAACGGAAACATCGCCGTGCCGTCGGCGCCGGGCAGGCCGGCAGACATCATGCGTGCGAAGCCGTATTCGCCGGTGCTCATCCATAGCGGCACCTGCCAGCGTGTGCAGATCCAGTCGGCCAGGCCGACGTGATCCGGATGGCAGTGCGTCGCGATGACGCGTAAAACGGGTTTTCCTTCCAGCTGCGTGGCAAAGATCTGTTCCCATGCGGCACGCGTGGTCTCGTTGCTGACGCCGCAATCGACGATGGTCCAGCCGCGTTCAATGCCGGTTTCCGTCTGCCGTTCGTCCTCCAGCAGCCACAGGTTGATGTGGTTGAGTGCGAACGGCAGCGTCATGCGCAGCCATTTGACGCCCGGCGCGACTTGGAGCAGGCAGCCATTGTCGGGCACGGCGTCGCCGAACGGGTAATCGAGTTGGGCTTCCAGCGGATTCATCGTGGCCTGCGTAAGAGATAAAATGCGGGATTCGCATTTGCCGCACATGCGGCGCCGCGTAAAAGCATCATTCTAAACACCCGCAAGACTTGCGGCACCGGCGTACCCCGGCCATTGGCAATCGGCAAGACGCCTTCGATATCGAAACATGAAACAATCCGCCATTCTTCCCTGCCCCTGCGGCGGTGCAAATTATGCAGCGTGCTGCCAGCCGTATCACGACGGCGCGCTGCCGCCGGATGCCGAGCGGCTGATGCGGGCGCGGTACAGCGCGTATGCGCTCGGGAACATGCAATTCGTGTTCGATACCTGGCATCCGAATACACGGCCCGTACGCGACGAGATCGCGCATGATCCGCAGATCAAGTGGCTGGGACTGGAAGTGCGCAGGCACGTGCCGGGCGAGAGCGAGTCGTTCGTGGAATTTGTCGCACGCTCGAAGGGCGGCGGCCGCGCGCAGCGTCTGCATGAAGTCAGCCGTTTTGTGCGCGAAGGCGGTCGCTGGTTGTATATCGACGGCGTCTTTCCGGAAAAATAGCAGGAGCAATATTGAAACAGACGAGCCAAGACGATCTGGTCGCGCGCAGCTTGCGCAATGTGTGGCATCCATGCACGCAGATGCAGCACCATGAAACGGTGCCGTTGATTCCGGTCACGCATGGCCGCGGCGCGTGGCTGTTTGACGCAGACGGCAAGCGTTATCTGGACGCGATCAGCTCCTGGTGGGTCAACCTGTTCGGCCATGCGAATCCGCGCATCAACGCCGCCCTGAAGGATCAGCTCGATAAACTGGAGCATGCAATGCTGGCCGGCTTTACGCATGAGCCAGTGGTGCAGCTGTCGGAAAAATTATCGGCACGCACTGGCAGCGTACTCGGCCATTGTTTCTATGCGTCGGACGGGGCCTCGGCGGTGGAGATCGCCTTGAAGATGAGCTTCCACGCGTGGCGCAACGGCGGCCGCAGCGACAAGCAGGAATTTGTTTGCCTGAAAGGCAGTTACCACGGCGAGACGGTAGGCGCACTGGCGGTGACCGATGTGTCGCTGTTCCGCGACGCCTACGGCCCGATGCTGCAGCGCGCGCACGTGATCGCCAGCCCCGATACGCGTCAGGCGAAGGAAGGCGAGACGGCGGCCGACGTCTCGCGGCAGGCGGCGCAGGTTTTCGAGCAGTTGCTGCAGCAGCGCGCCGACAGGATCGCCGCGATCATCGTCGAGTCGCTGGTGCAATGCGCGACTGGCATGGCGATGTACGACCCAATTTATCTCAAGGAAATCCGCGCACTGTGCGATCGCTACCAGGTGCATCTGATCGCCGACGAAATTGCGGTTGGCTGCGGCCGCACCGGCAGCTTCTTCGCGTGCGAACAGGCGGCGATCTGGCCGGATTTCCTGTGCCTGTCCAAGGGCATCAGCGGCGGTTATCTGCCGCTGTCGCTCGTGATGACGCGGGACGACATCTACCGCGCCTTCTATGATGCGGACGTCACGCGCGGCTTCCTGCATTCGCATTCGTACACTGGCAATCCGCTGGCTTGCCGCGCCGCGCTGGCGACGCTGGATATTTTCGAGGAGGACGATGTGATTGCAGCGAATCGCGCCCATGCCGCGCGCATTGCGGAAGCCTTGCAGCCGCTGGCGGCGCATCCGCAGGTGGAACATTTCCGCCATCGCGGCATGATCTTCGCGTTCGATGCGGTCGTCGATGATGCGCAGCGCGCCGCAACGTTCTCGCGCCGCTTCTTTGCCGAAGCGTTGGGTCAGGAATTGCTTTTGCGGCCGATCGGCAAGACCGTCTACCTGATGCCGCCGTACATACTCGACGATGAGGAAATCGCCGTGCTGGCCTCGCGTACCCGCAGCGTGTTCGAAAGCGTGATTGCATCATGAGAAAGAATGCATTGATCGCCGATCTCGAGCAGCGCCTGCAGCAGCTCGATACGCAAGGTTTGCGCCGCACGCGGCGTACTGCCGAGACGGCATGCGCGCCGCGCGTCGAAATCGACGGCCGGGAGATGCTGGCTTTCTGCAGCAACGATTATCTCGGCCTGGCATCGCACCCGCGCGTGATCGAAGCGTTGCGCGAAGGTGCGGGGCGCTACGGCGCCGGCAGCGGCGCTTCGCATCTGGTCAGCGGGCATTCGCGGGCGCACGCGGTACTGGAAGAGCGTCTGGCGGAATTCATGTCGCCGCACATCGAACAGGCGCGTGCGCTTTATTTTTGCACCGGCTACATGGCGAATCTCGCGATGCTGAGTGCGCTGGGCGGCAGCGGTACCGCGTTGTTTTCCGAAAGCCTGAACCATGCATCGCTGATCGATGGCGCGCGCCTGTCGCGTTCCGACGTGCAGGTTTATCCACACGGCGATATCGCGCAATTGGCGGCCTTGCTGGAGGCGAGCAACGCGCAAACCAAGCTCGTCGTTACCGACAGCGTCTTCAGCATGGACGGCGATCTGGCGCCACTGACGGAATTGCTGAAGCTGTGCGAACAGCACGGCGCATGGCTGATCGTCGACGATGCGCATGGCTTCGGCGTGCTCGGCCATAACGGCCGCGGTGCGCTGGAACATTTTGGCCTGTCATCGCCGAATCTTGTTTACATGGGTACGCTCGGCAAGGCGGCCGGCGTGGCCGGCGCCTTCGTCGCCGCGCATGCCAGCGTGATTGAATGGCTGGTGCAACGTGCGCGCCCTTACATCTACACGACGGCCGCGCCCCCGGCGGTCGCGCATGCCGTGCTGACCAGCGTCGACATCATCGACAGTATCGAAGGCATGGCGCGCCGCGCGCAGCTGCAGCGACTGATCAAGCAGTTGCACGACGAACTGCATCTGCAGCGCTGGCAACTGCTACCTTCGGAGACGGCAATACAGCCGGTGCAGATCGGCACCAACGAGGACGCGATGCGCGCCGCCGCCGCGTTATACGAATCCGGTTTCTGGGTGCCGGCAATCCGTCCGCCGACGGTGCCGGCCGGTACCGCGCGCCTGCGCGTGACGCTGTCCGCCGCACATACCGACGACGATCTCGCGCGCCTGATCCACGCTCTTCACACATTGGAAGCACAAGCATGAGAGCAAGTTTTAGCTGTTTTGTCACGGGCACCGATACCGAAATCGGCAAGACCCTGATCGCTAGCGCGCTGACTTACGCGCTGGTCCAGACCGGCGCCAAAGTCGCTGCGATGAAGCCGGTCGCTGCCGGCGCGACCGCCGTCATGTCTTCTTCCGGCGAGGTCTGGCACAATGACGACGCCGATCAGCTGGCGCAGGCGGCCAATGTCGTTTTGCCAATGGAACTGGCCGTGCCTTATCTGCTGCGCGAACCGGCCGCGCCGCACATCGTGGCGAAGCAGGAAAACGTGCACATCGATCTGGCGCACATCCGCGCGTGTTACGACAAGGTCGCGGTGCAGGCGGATGCGGTCGTGGTGGAAGGCGTCGGCGGCTTTTGCGTGCCACTCAATGATGAGTTCGACACGGCGGATTTGGCCCGCCAGCTCGGTTTGCCCGTCATAATGACGGTAGGCCTGCGGCTCGGCTGCATCAGTCATGCGCTGCTGACCGCCGAAGCGATCGCCGCGCGCGGCTTGACGCTTGTCGGCTGGGTCGCCAACACGGTAGATGAAAGCATGCGCTACGCGGAAGACAATGTCGAAGCGCTGGTGCAGCGTCTGCCGGCACCGCTGCTCGGTTGCGTGCCGCGCCTTGCCGCGCCGCTGCCGGCCGCCGCTGCGGACTGTCTGGATTTTTCACGCTTGCCGGGTTGGCCGGGCAAGCGTGTTGCTTGAATTTTGAGGAGTATTTAATGTCGTCGCAACCCGTTACCTTCCACGCGCCTGCACAACCGGTCGCTCCCATTGTCCCGACCAAGTGGCCGGTCGAAGACGTGCTCGCGCTGTTCAACCTGCCGTTCAACGATCTGCTGTTTCGCGCGCAGACCGTGCATCGCGAACACTTCGATCCGAATGAAGTCGAGCTGGCGACGCTGCTGTCGATCAAGACCGGCGGCTGTCCGGAGGATTGCGGTTACTGCCCGCAGGCCGCGCGCTACGACACCGGCGTGACCGCGCAGAAGATCCTGCCGCTGGACGAAGTGCTGGCTGCCGCGCGCGAAGCGAAGTCGCACGGCGCGACGCGCTTCTGCATGGGTGCAGCCTGGCGCGAACCGAAAGACCGCGATCTGGAAAAGGTCGAAGAGATGGTGCGCGAAGTGAAGGCGCTCGGCCTGGAGACCTGCGCCACGCTCGGCATGCTGGGCGAGGGCCAGGCAGAAAAGCTGAAGGACGCCGGTCTCGATTACTACAACCACAATCTCGATACCGCGCCCGAGTTCTACTCCAACATCATCTCGACGCGCGATTACCAGAACCGTCTCGATACGCTGGAGCGTGTGCGTAATGTCGGCATCAAGGTCTGCTGCGGCGGCATCGTCGGCATGGGCGAATCGCGCCTGCAGCGCGCCGGCCTGATTGCGCAGTTGTGCAACATGGATCCGTATCCGGAATCGGTACCGGTCAACAATCTGGTGCAGGTTGAGGGCACGCCGCTGCATGGCACCGAGCCGATCGATCCGCTGGAATTTGTGCGCACCGTTGCGGTCGCGCGCATCACGATGCCGAAGGCGCGCGTGCGCCTGTCCGCCGGCCGTCGCGAAATGGGCGAGGCAATCCAGGCGCTGTGCTTCGTTGCCGGCGCGAACTCGATTTTCTATGGCGACAAGCTGCTGACGACCGGTAATCCAGAAGCGGATGCCGATCAGGTTCTGCTGAACAAGCTCGGCATGCATACACGCAACAACGCGATCGATGCACGCTGCGAAGTGACGCACTCCTGATTCGCTTGTCGATGATCCCGTCCGCGTCGCTGCCGAAGTCGGTCAAGATTGTCGAAGTCGGTCCGCGCGATGGTTTGCAGAACGAGCCGCAGACGATACCGCCCGAAGTAAAGATTACGCTGGTGGACCGGCTGTCGCAGGCCGGTTTCGTCAACATCGAAGCCGCGTCTTTCGTCTCGCCGAAATGGGTGCCGCAGATGGCGACCTCGTCCGAGGTGATGGCGGGCATTCATCGCCATGCCGGCACGATTTATTCGGCGCTGGTTCCTAACATGAAAGGCTTCGATGCGGCACTCGCTGCCGGCGTCGATGAAGTCGTGATCTTTGCGGCCGCGTCGGAAGCCTTTTCGCAAAAGAACATCAACTGCTCGATTGCCGAGTCCATCGAACGCTTTCGCGACGTCGCGCACGCGGCAAAGGCAAACAAGCTGCGCCTGCGCGGCGCATTGAGCTGCGCATTCGGCTGCCCGTATCAGGGCGAGGTCGGCCCGGACAGCGTGGTCGATGTGGTGCAGCGATTGCGCGATCTCGGCTGTGATGAAATCGATATCGCCGACACCATCGGCGTCGCCACGCCGCGCCATGTCCAGGCAATCATGCAGCGTGCCGCCGAAGAATTTCCCATCGAGC
>DATMTZ010000226.1:0-8791 GCA_035563975.1 Oxalicibacterium sp.
CGGACGATTTCATGTTTTATCTGGCTAAAAATGGGGCGAATATCGCAAACCGCTGATTATACGTGAGGCGGCACGCCATCCGGAATGCGATCCGGAATGCAAAAAGGCCCGCTTGCAACAACAAGCGGGCCAATCGGCAACACCAAAGAAGCCGGCATCAAACGCCGCGCTGCGCGTCGTGCTTCTGCCGGAAGATGCGGTGCGAATCGCGGTTCTCGGTGCGCTGCACGCGATGCTGCTCGGCCGCGCTGACATGGCCGTCGCGGCCGGCGCGCGCCTGCTTGCGCTCGACACGCGCCTGGCTGCGCTGCATGCGCGCCGCTTCCCGGCTGTTCAGCGAGCCGTTCTGCACGCCATTTTCAATGCGCTTTTGCTGATTGATATTGCGCTGCACGTCCGCCTGCATGCGCTTGCTTGATGCCGAATCCGGATTGCCGACCTGCCCGTCGTGCTTCTGCGCGCCGATGTCGCGGCTGACCTTGTTCTGCATGGCTTGAATGCGGCTCTGCTCGGCCGACGTCAGCGTGCCATCCTTCATCGCCTTCGCTTCCGCGTGGCTGACATGGGATTCTTCACGCTGCAGCTGCGACGCCTCGCGCGTCGTCAGCTGACCGGACTTCAGGCCGTTTTCGATGCGCTGCTGCTGTTTGACGTCGCGCTGCATGTCGCTGGTCGTGGTTTGCGCCAGTACCGGCAGTGCCAGCAAGGCAAGCACCATCGCGGGGATCAGTTTTCTGGTTTTCATCATCACCTCATAGAAGAAATTGGTCGATACAGCCGGCATGAGCACCTGCTCATGCGAGCTTTAACGAGGCGGATGAACATCCGACGACAACGCCGATGTAAGCGGCGTAACAGGAAGTAACGCTCAGCCGAAGCGTGGGCCGATCAGGTCGATGCGGTCGGTGCAGATCGCATCGACGCCCCAGCCGAACAGTTCGCGCGCACGGTCGGGCTCGTTCACCGTGTAGCAGAACAGGCCGAAACCGGCGTCCTTGATGGCGCGCGCCTGCGCTTCGGTCAGGTTGCGGTAACTGGTATCGATCGCCACCGCGCCGAGCGCATCCAGCTTGCTGCGCCAGTCCGCCGGAATGCGGTCGAGCAGCAGCGCGCGCGGAATGTCGGGCGCTGCGCGCTGCGCCGCCTGCACCGCTTCATACGAAAACGAGGAAAACAGCGGCAGCCCGGCACGCGCCGGATCGGCCACATCGCGTGCCAGCACGTCGGCGAACAGGCGCTTCGTATATTGCGCGACCACGCGCCCCGTCGCCTCCTCGAATCCCGACACCGGCTTGATCTCGACATTCATCCAGATGCCGTTGTCAACGCAAAAGGCGACCACCTGCTCGTAAGTCGGCACGCATTCGCCGGCAAACGCGTGGCCGAACCAGGCGCCGGCATCCATCTGCATCAGCGCGTGCGAGGTGTAATCGGCCACGCCGCCGGCGCCGCTGACGGTGCGTCCCAGCGCCGGATCGTGCATCACGACCGGCACGCCGTCCTTCGCCAGCATCACGTCGAATTCGACAGCGCGGAAGCCGTGCGCCGCGCCGCAGCGAAATGCGGCCAGCGTGTTTTCAGGAGCCAGCACGCCGCCGCCGCGGTGCGCGATGATCTTCGGATAGGTCCACATGTATACGCCCGGATGCTGTGATGAAGCCGAAGGGCGTCATCGTTCTGTTTATCAATATTCCTGAAACATAAAACCTGTAGTGTCCGTAATGGGCGGATAAAATCGACCGGAAGCGGATACCCTTGCAGCTTATACAATTTGCGTGCCATCGGCATGGCGTGCAAGAAGATAACGAGGACAAGATGCCCGATTTTGACTGGAACAATCCCTACCCATCGACCCGGCGCCCGCTGTTCGCGCGCAATGTGGTCGCCACCTCGCAGCCGCTGGCGGCGCAGGCCGGCCTGCGCATGCTGCTGAAGGGCGGCAACGCGGTCGACGCCGCGATCGCCGCGGCTGCCGCCATCACCGTGGTCGAACCGGTGTCCTGCGGTCTCGGCAGCGATGCGTTTGCACTGGTATGGGACGGCACGCAGCTGCACGGCCTGAACAGTTCCGGCCCGTCGCCCGCGGCGTGGACGCCCGACTATTTCAAGCAGAAGCACAGGAACATGGTGCCGGAACGCGGCTGGGATTCGGTCACCGTGCCGGGCGCAATCGCGAGCTGGGCGGCGCTGTCGCGCAAGTTCGGCAAGCTGCCCTTTGCCGACCTGCTGGAACCGGCGATCGACCTCGCCGCGCGCGGCTACATGGTGTCGCAGGTGGTGCAGCAGAAATGGAGCAAGGCAATCCCGATCCTGCACCAGCAGCCCGGCTTTGCACAAACCTTCATGCCGCACGGCCGCGCGCCGCAGGTCGGCGAGCAGTTCGTCTTCGCCGACGCCGCGGCATCGCTGCGCAAGATTGCCGAAACCCGGGGCGAAGCCTTCTACTGCGGCGAACTGGCGGAAGCGATGGTCGCCTACGCGAAGGAATGCGGCGGCGCGATGGCGCTGTCCGATCTGGCCGACTTCCAGCCGGAATGGGTCACGCCGATCACGCAAGACTACGCTGGCCACACCGTGCACGAGATTCCGCCGAACGGCCAGGGCATCGCCGCACTAATTGCGCTCGGCATCCTCGACAAGCTCGACATCGCGCGCTTCCCCGTCGATTCGGTCGAAAGCCGGCACCTGCAGATCGAGGCGATGAAGCTGGCCTTTTCCGATACGTATAAATGGGTGGCGGACGAACGCTACATGACCGAGATGACGGTCAAGCACCTGCTGGACGACGGCTACCTGAGCGAGCGCGCCAAGCTGATCCAGCACGACAAGGCCACGCGCTTTTCCTACGGCACGCCGCCGAAGGGCGGCACCATCTACCTGACCGCCGCCGACGAGAACGGCATGATGGTCAGCTTCATCCAGTCGAACTACATGGGCTTCGGCTCCGGCGTCGTGGTGCCCGGCACCGGCATCAGCCTGCAGAACCGCGGCCACAGCTTCAACACCAGCGCCACGCATCCGAATTGCGTGGCGCCGCGCAAGCGTCCGTTCCACACCATCATCCCCGGTTTCCTGACGAAGGACGGCCGGCCGCAGATGAGCTTCGGCGTCATGGGCGGCAACATGCAGCCGCAAGGCCATGTGCAGGCGCTGGTGCGCATGCTGTCGTACGGACAGCAGCCGCAGGCCGCGTGCGACGCGCCGCGCTGGAAGGTCAACGTCGGCATGTCGGTCGACGTTGAACCCGAGATGCCGGCCGACGTCACACAGGCATTGATCGCGCGCGGTCACAAGATCGAAGCGGTCGACGACAGCTACATGGATTTCGGCTCCGGGCAGTTTGCGTGGAAAACGGAACACGGCTACATCGCCGCCAGCGATCCGCGGCGCGACGGCCAGGCGGTCGGCTACTGATAGAACATGCGCACCGGATTTGAGTAACCAGCAAGCGGGGAATTGATGAAACGCAGCGAGTTTCGCCACAAGGTCCAGAACACCAGTCTCGGTTTTGTCGCCGGCTACGTCGACACGCTCGGCTTCGTTGCGCTGTTCGGCTTGTTTACCGGCCACGTCACCGGCAACTTCGTGCTGATCGGCGCCGAGATGGCGCGCCCGCAAAGCGGTCCGCTGCTGCTCAAGTTTCTCGCCTTTCCAGCCTTCATCCTCGGTGTGGCGATGGCGAAGATTCTGATCGCCTCGCTGCTCAAGCGCGGCCACCACGCGCTGTGGTACGCGTACGTCATGCAGCTGATTCTGCTGATCGCCTTCATGGTCGTCGGCTACATGGCGACGCCGCCCGGCCCTTAGCCGACCATCATGACGGCGCTGGCCGGCGTGGTCGGCGCAATGGCGATGGGCACGCACAGCGGCACCGGCCGCCTGCTGTTGTCGCACCTGGCGCCGACATCGGCGATGACCGGCAATGTCACGCAGCTCATCATCGATTCGATCGACGTGCTGCGCGGCACCGCCGACCAGAAGATCAAGGATCGCTGCTACAAATTCCTGTGGCCGGTCGTGGCCTTCGGCATCGGCGCGATCGGCGCCGCCTTTGCCTACCAGTACGCCGGCTTCGGCGCGATGATGCTGCCGATCGCCACGCTGCTCTACATGATGTACCTGGAGCGCGGCGTGATGAAAAAGGTCTACAAGGTCAAAGGCAACAAGGGCAGCAAGGCCGACAAATTCCGCAAGGCGCAATAAGGCCGCGCGCTCTGCGCCCCGCGCGTCGCTGCGGGCGTTCCTCCTGCAGAACGAACTACTTCTTCCGCCGCCGGTCACACAGGCAGCAGCATGTCGTGTTTCGCATCCATCAGGAGATTGCCATGGGAAAAACCTTCGGCGTACTCGCCGTGCTGATCTTCATCGCCTTGCCGACGATCATCTGGGTCTTCGGCCAACTCAATTTCTTCGCGGGCCGCCGGCCGGAAGATCTCGGTCCGCGCGACGGCCTGCTGCGGCCGCCGATGAAAGCCTGGCGCAATGTGGTGTCCAGCCAGGCCGACCTGCATGAACACGAACCGCATCACCTGATCGCGCCGCTGGCCTACACCGGCACCGGCAGCCACGCGATGGAAAAGCTGCTGCGCATCCTGGAGGACATGAAAGGCGCGGTCATCGTCACGGTCGAGCCCCACTACATCCACGCGGAATTCAAGAGCCTGCTGCTCAACATGGTGGACGATGCCGAATTCCTGCTCGATGAACCGGCAAGCGTGATTCACATGCGTTCCGGCTCGCGCCTGAACCGCAAGGACTTCGGCGCCAATCGCGCGCGGCTGGAAACGATACGGGCGCGCTTCAATACCAACGCGTAGTGCGGCGGTCTTGCGAACAGCGTATCCACCAGAATAGACGTCGGGACGAGACCCGGAGAGCTGCGGCCGCCGATTCCAGCGGAAAGACGTGCCGCACCATGTGGTCCATGCGTATGCCATGTCATTCCACGCGATGACCTGACATCACATCGCAACAGGCATATCGACAATTTCCTGAATCTTGCGCGTCAGCGCTTCCAGCGTGAAAGGCTTGGTCAGTACCTGCATGCCGGACTCCATGTACGTAGTACCGAATACCGAGTTCTCCGCATATCCGGTAATGAACAGCACTTTCAGTTCCGGCCGATGCACCCGCGCCGCATCTGCGATCTGTCGCCCGTTCATGCCGCCGGGCAGCCCGACGTCGGTGATCAGCAGGTCAACACGGGCTTTCGACTGCAGGATCTCCAGCGCGCCCGGGCCGTCGACCGCTTCCATGGCAACGTAACCAGCCTGCGTCAGCACTTCCACAATCAGCATGCGGATGGATGCTTCATCATCCACCACCAGCACCACTTCGCCGCTGCCTGTCGACTCTTCCTTCTCGGGATTGTCCGCTTCGCCGGATTCTTCGGTACCGTGATGACGCGGCAGGTAAATGCGCATCGTCGTGCCCACGCCGACTGCCGATTCCACGTGTATCTGGCCGCCGGATTGCCGCGCAAAACCGTACACCATCGAGAGGCCGAGCCCCGTGCCTTCGCCCAGCGGCTTGGTAGTAAAAAAGGGATCGAAGGCGCGTGACACGACTTCCGGCGTCATGCCGGTGCCGGTATCGGTCACCGAAAGCGACACATATTCTCCGGGTGCCAGTCCGTACTCCGCCGCTTCCGCGCCATTCATCTTTTTGTTGGCGGCCGCGAGTGTGACACGGCCGCCATCCGGCATGGCGTCACGCGCATTGATGCACAGATTCAGCAAGGCGTTTTCCAGTTGCGGCGGATCGGCGCAGATCGCCCACAGGTCATCTTCGCCTCGTACTTCAAGCTCGATCGACGGACCCAGTGTGCGACGGATCAGATCTGCCATGCCGCCGATCAGCCTGTTTGCATCAATTGCCTTCGGCGCAAGCGTCTGCCGTCGCGAAAAGGCGAGAAGCCGGTGCGTCAATGCGGCCGCGCGCTTGGTGGCGCCGACTGCGATATCGATATACCGGTCGATATCACTCACACGACCACTCGATATCTTCATGCGCGCCAGCTCCAGGCTGCCCATGATGCCGCCCAGCAGGTTGTTGAAGTCGTGCGCCAGGCCGCCGGTCAGCTGGCCGACCGCTTCCATCTTCTGCGAGTGGCGCAGCGCCTCTTCCGACGCGATCAGTTGTTGTGTGCGCGCCTGTACCTCGGCTTCCAGCGATTCGTTTATCTGTCGCAGCCGCGCCTCGCTTTGCTGCAGCGCGAGCGCACTGCGCAAGCGCTCGCTGGCGGTACGCGTGCGCTCCGCCATTTCAATGGCCAGCGCGATCTCGCCTTCGCTCCACCGGCGACTGTGCATCTGATTGATGAACAGCATGGCCACCAGCCTCCCCTGTTCCAGCACCGGAACATTGACGAAGGCCGCGGCGCTATGCTGCGTCAGAGAAGCGGCCGCGCAGGCAGTACGCGGGTCCAGCGCGACATCGTCGATGGCCACGCACTTGCCCTGCTTCAGATCGTCGATGTAACTTCCGAAATCGCGAAAACGGTACACGCCGGCCAGCGTCTGCACACCCGAGGCATTCCAGTCGCGGCCGACATGCAAGGTTTCGCTGTCGGGATCGATGATGCCGTAACCGACGCGGCTGGCCTGCAGTGTCTCGCCCAGTATCCGCGCAGCAGCAAACGCGACCTCGTCCGGGTCTTCGGTGCCGCGAATCGCGTCGGTCAGGCGGATCAGTGCTTCAGTACGTTCGCGCTCATACGCGGCCTCGGTCACGTCGCGCGTGGTGCCCGCCACCGCCTCCACCTGACCATCCGGGCCGAACACCGGGAAAAAAATATAGTTGTAGATCCTGCGGCCCGAAGTGCCCTCAAACGGCACATCGCCACGAATCGGCACCCCGGTCGCCTTGATCTGCTCAATCTCGCGATCATGCATGGCCGCATGCCACGGCTCGTAACCCAGTTCAAGGCAAGTCTTGCCGATCGCCTCATCCCGGCTTTTCCCCCAGGTCTTCAGCAGCATTTCATTGGCATAGACAAACCGGTGTTCCAGGTCGAACACGTAGGAAAAATCGGGGGAATTGGAAAAGAATGCTTCATACAAACGCCGGCGCCGGTCGGACTCAGCCGATACCTCGGCCAGCGCCTGGGCGGTCAGCTTATGTGCGTTGATGTCCGTCGAAGTACCGTACCACCGGACCAGCTCGCCAGACTCCGCATCGCGGTGCGGCTCGCAAAGCGCCAGAAACCAGTGGTATTCGCCGGTGTCGGAACGGATGCGATGCTCGACGTTGAAGCGCTCGCCGGTTCGCAGCGAATGCTCCCATGCGTCCAGGGTAAATCCCTGATCGTCCGGGTGCAGATAGGTTGTGATCACTTCTTTCAGGTTGATCAGCCCGTGTGTCGCGCCGGTAAAGCGCGGCCATTGCTGGTTGAAGAACTCCAGTTGCCCGTTGGCGTCCGTGATCCAGATGATCTGCGGGATCGCATTCGCCATCAGGCGAAAATGAATCTCGCTTTTTCGCAGCAGCTCCTCCGCATTCATGCGGCGGGTGGCATCGCGGAAGTAAATCGATATCCCGCCTGCAGCCGGGTAGCAGTGAACTTCGTACCAGCAGTCATTACGCGGGTAATAGGCCGTGAAGGACTCGCTCTTCCGCTCGGCCGCCACCCGCAAATAGACTTTCTCGAATTCGCTCCCCAACAGATGGGGGTACACGTCCCAGATCACCTTGCCGAGAAGATCCTCCGCCGGGCGATCCAGTACCACCGTGGTCTGGTGATTGACATAGACAAATCGCCACGCATCATCCAGAAAAAAGAACGCATCGGAGATGCTTTCCAGGATGACTTCAGCGCTGCCTAGCGGCGTCTTGTTGGGTTGCATGATCGCGTATCGAATAACCAGAGGTGCCGGATTTTAGATCAGCCGTGTAGTGCCGTACCGGGATTCCGGCCCGGCACGCTGTGTCGGCGTGAGCTAATACCGCTACCGCGGCCGAATCTGCCACTCCGCATACATCTGTGCGGTGAATATCGCCGCAGGCGCGGCCCCAAAACTTCGGTTCCAAAACCTTGGACTAGGCCAGCGCGAGGAAAGTTTTGCCCATCCGCCGCGTAGCACCGCTTAGCCATTCTGTGCCCCGGCGCAATTGTGATATCCGCTACGGTAAAATGCCCTATTCCCCTTGCGACCACGCACAATCCAGACAAGCATCCATGAGCAACGATTCAAAAAACGGCAATAAAGCTGCCCCGGCCAACGCGCCCTCGCCTACGTCGGCCGCACCTAACCCGGCCGGATCCAACTTCCTGCGCGGGATCATCGAAAGCGACCTCGCCGCCGGCAAGTATGCCAAGCGCACGGACAGGAACGGTCAGCCGCTGCCGCAGGTCGTTACACGCTTCCCGCCCGAGCCGAACGGCTATCTGCACATCGGCCACGCCAAATCGATCTGCCTGAACTTTGGCCTCGCGCGCGACTTCAACGGCCGCTGCACGATGCGCTTCGACGACACCAATCCGACCAAGGAAGAACAGGAATACGTCGATACCATTCTCGATAGCGTCAAATGGCTGGGCTTCGACTGGAAAGACGGCAGCGGCGAGCACCTCTACTTCGCCAGCGACTACTTCGACCAGATGTATGCGATGGCCGAATACCTGATCACGGCCGGCCACGCCTACGTGGATAGCCAGTCCGCCGACGACATGGCGAAGAACCGCGGCAACTTCGGCGAGCCAGGCAAGAACTCGCCCTTCCGCGATCGCCCGGTAGAAGAATCGCTGAACCTGTTCCACCGCATGAAGGCCGGTGAATTCAAGGACGGCGAA
>DATMTZ010000227.1:0-3085 GCA_035563975.1 Oxalicibacterium sp.
CGCTTCGAATTCCGCTGGGAAGACCAGTTCAACATCGGTCTGGACCCGGACAAGGCACGGGAATTCCACGACGAGACTTTGCCCAAGGATTCTGCTAAAGTCGCGCACTTCTGCTCGATGTGCGGCCCGCATTTCTGCTCGATGAAGATCACGCAGGAAGTGCGCGATTACGCCGCCAACCAGGGCATCTCGGAAATCCAGGCGCTCAAGCAGGGCATGGAAGTCAAATCGATCGAGTTCGTCAAGAGCGGCTCGGAAATTTATCAGAAGCAATGATGTTTGAAATCGAACTCAACGGCGCGCCGCGCCAGGTCCCGGACGGTCACAACGTGGAAGACCTGGTGGCGGCGTTGTCGTTGGCCGGCAAGGCCGTCGCTGTCGCCATCAATCGCGAGATTGTGCCGCGCAGCGCCTGGTCGCAACGGCAATTGCAGCCAGCCGATCGCGTCGATGTCGTGCGCGCGATCGGCGGCGGCTGATCAGCGGCGCGAGGCCATCGTCTCGCGCCCATGAATGTTGAAGAGGTGTTGCGGCCTCTTCGCAGCGCGCCGCATGCAGCGGCACGCATCTCACACAGGAAATACCATGAACGCCTCCGCGCCTTCTTTCTCCGACGAGCCTTTCGTCGTCGCCGGCAAAACCTATCGCTCGCGCCTGCTGGTCGGCAGCGGCAAGTACAAGGATCTCACCCAGACCCGCGAAGCGAGTCTCGCCAGCGGCGCCGAAATCGTGACCGTCGCGATCCGCCGCGTCAATATCGGCCAGGATCCGAATGCGCCGAGCCTGCTCGACGCGCTGCCGCCATCGGAGTTCACGCTGCTGCCGAACTCGGCCGGTTGCTACAACGCCGCCGATGCGGTCTACACGCTGCAGCTCGGTCGCGAATTGCTCGGCGGCCACAAGCTGTGCAAACTGGAAGTGCTGGGCGACGAAAAGACCCTGTTTCCCAACATGCCGGAAACGCTGAAAGCCGCCGAGACGCTGGTCAAGGACGGTTTCGATGTGATGGTGTATTGCAGCGACGATCCGATCCAGGCGCGCATGCTGGAAGACATCGGCTGTGCCGCGATCATGCCGCTGGCTTCGCTGATCGGCTCCGGCATGGGCATCCTGAATCCATGGAATCTATCGCTGATCATCGAGCAGTCGAAAGTGCCGGTGATCGTCGATGCCGGCGTCGGCACCGCGTCGGACGCGGCGATCGCAATGGAGCTCGGTTGCGACGGCGTGCTGATGAACACCGCAATCGCCGGCGCTCAGGACCCGGTGCGCATGGCGTATGCGATGAAGCTCGGCATCGAAGCCGGCCGCAATGCCTATCTGGCGGGTCGTATCCCGCGTAAATTCGCAGCCTCGCCATCGTCGCCGATGGCCGGCCGCGTCGTTTAATTCGATCTCAGGAACAACGATCACTATGAGCACTTTCACATTGCGCGGCTTGTATGTCGTCACACCCGATTGGGACGATACAAAGAAACTTGTCGAGGTTTCGGAGCAGGCATTGAAAGGCGGCGTCGCGCTGCTGCAATACCGTCACAAGACGGCAAGCGATGCCTTGCGTCGCGAACAGGCGGAAGCGTTGCAAGCCTTGTGCAGCAACTACGAGGTTCCCTTCATCATTAATGACTTCGTGCAATTGTGCATCGATCTCGATGCGGACGGCATCCATGTCGGCGGCACCGACCAATCGGTGGCAGACGTGCGCAAGCTGATCGGCGCTGACAAGATTCTCGGTTCCTCATGCTACGGTGATATCGAACGTGCGCATGCAATGGAACAAGCCGGTGCAAGCTACGTTGCCTTCGGCGGCTTCTATCCGTCGCGGGTGAAGAAATATCCGGTGACCACGCCGCAAACCATCGTCAGCGACTGGAAGAAACAGGGCAAGGTGCCAAGCGTGGTAATCGGCGGCATGACGCACGAGAACGCAGCGCCGCTGGTGGCCAACGGCGCCGACATGGTGGCTGCGATCAGTTCGGTCTACATGGCCGATGATCCGCAAGCTGCTGCAGAGAAGTTCGCCGCCCTGTTCAAATAAGCGCCGCGACGTGCAGCGCCGCGCGTTATCGCATATCCTTGGCGCCTTCAGAGTAGACAAGATTAGGAATTCATCATGCGCGCAATCGAGATCACACAACCCGGACCGCCAGACGTACTGAAACTGTGCGAGCGCCCGATGCCGGAACCCAAGGCAGGAGAAGTGCTGATCAAGGTGCATGCGGCCGGCATCAATCGTCCTGACGTGCTGCAGCGCACCGGCAATTATCCGGTGCCGAAAGGCGCCTCCGATTTGCCGGGGCTGGAAGTGGCCGGCGAAATTGCCGGCGGTGAGCTGGGCGGCAGCGGTTTCAAGCTCGGCGACATGGTATGCGCGCTGGTGCAGGGCGGCGGCTATGCCGAATATTGCACTGCGCCGGTCGAGCAATGCCTGCCGATTCCCGCAGGATTGGACGCCGTCGAGGCAGCCTCCTTGCCGGAAACCTTCTTCACGGTCTGGAGCAATGTGTTCGACCGCTGCCATTTATCTGGCGACGAAACCTTTCTCGTGCAGGGTGGCACTTCCGGCATCGGCGTCACCGCAATCCAGATTGCTGCGGCGCTCGGCCATCGTGTGTTTGCTACCGCGGGCAACGACGAAAAATGCCGGGCCTGCGAAGTGCTGGGCGCGGAACGCGGCATCAACTACAAGACCGAGGACTTCGGCGAAGTCGTCAAGGCCGCGACCAGCGGCAAGGGCGTCGACGTCATCCTCGACATGGTCGGCGGCGAGTACACCGATCGCGAAATCCGTTGCCTGGCCGATGACGGCCGTCTCGTATTCATCGCGCTGCTCGGCGGCAACAAAGCCAATATCAGCCTCGGTCAGATTTTGCTGCGCCGCCTGACGATCACCGGCTCCACGCTGCGTCCGCGTCCGGTGGCATTCAAGAAGGCGATCGCGGATCAGTTGCGCGCCAAGGTGTGGCCGCTGATTGCAGAGGGCAAGATCAAGCCGGTGCTGTATCGGACCTTCCCGCTGGAGGAGGCGGCGCAAGCGCATGCGCTGATGGAAAGCAGCACGCACATCGGCAAGATCGTATTGAAA
>DATMTZ010000228.1:0-5556 GCA_035563975.1 Oxalicibacterium sp.
CATCGTCGACGCCCGACGCGAGCATCGGATGAGCAACCAGCAACTTCATGATCTGACGCTCCAGTCCCACCGGCGGCGTACGCCTGGTGCGCGGCGGCGCGACGCGTTTGCGGGCCACGGGCTGGGCGAGTTCGAACAGCGCTTCAATCTCGGCCGCTGCGCTCTCCGTCACCTGCGCCAGGCTTCGTACAATTTGCAGGCGCAGCGCCGAAGGCGGCAGTACCTGCAGCATCGGCTTGGCGTCGAACTGTGTGCGGGCGCGTCCTTCCGGCGTATTCAGGTCGTTGTCGCCAATCGCCTCCTTCAGCAGGAATTGCGACAACGGCATCGCGTCCTGCACCTGTTTGCTGAAGGCATCCGCGCCCAGTTCGCGAATGTAGCTGTCGGGATCGTGCTCGCTCGGCAGAAACAGGAACTTGATGACCTTGTTGTCGCCCGCGTGCGGCAGGCTGGCTTCCAGCGCGCGGCGCGCGGCGCGGCGTCCGGCGGCATCGCCGTCGAAGCTAAAGATGACCTGGTCGGTCTGGCGCAACAGCTTCTGCACGTGGATCGGCGTGCACGCGGTGCCGAGCGTGGCGACAGCTTGCGGAAAGCCGAGCTGCGCGAGCGCCACCACGTCCATATAGCCTTCCGTTACCAGTGCGTAACCGGCTTCGCGGATTGCCTGGCGCGCCTCGAACAACCCGTACAGTTCGCTGCCCTTTTGAAATAGTGGCGTCTCGGGTGAATTCAAGTATTTCGGCTCGCCGGCATCGAGGATGCGGCCGCCGAAACCGATAACCTGGCCCTTGGTATTGCGGATCGGGAACATCACGCGATCGCGGAAGCGGTCGTAGCGCTTGCGGCTGCTGCTCCGGCTGCCTTCGCCCTCGTCGTCCGAGCGGTCGATGACCAGGCCGCATTCGACCAGCGCTTCCAGTTCGTAATCGGGAAATACCGCGCGCAGGCCGTCCCAGCCGTCCGGCGCGTAGCCAATACCGAAGCGCGCCGCAATTTCGCCGGTCAGGCCGCGCCCGATCAGGTATTGCTTGGCGCGATCGGATTGCCGCAATTGCTGGCGGTAAAAGTCGCAGGCGCGATTCAGGGCCTCGGACAGCGCCATGCTTTTCGCCTGCTGTTCCGCGCGCTGTGCGGGCGGCAGGCGGTCGTCGCTTTCCGGCACGATCATGCCGACGTTCTGCGCCAGGTCCTTGACCGCATCGATGAAGCCCATGCCCGAATACTCGATCAGGAACCCGATCGCCGTGCCGTGCGCGCCGCAGCCGAAACAGTGATAGAACTGCTTGGTCGGACTGACCGTAAAACTCGGTGACTTCTCGTTATGAAAAGGACACAGCCCCATGAAATTGGCGCCGCCCTTTTTCAGCTGGACGTAGCGGCCGACCACGTCGACGATGTCGACGCGGTTCAGCAAATCCTGGATGAACGACTGTGGGATCACGCCGGTACGCCGCCAAAGAAAGAAAAACAAGACCCCGCGAGGGGCTTCAGCTTATTTGCTCAGTGCAGCCTTGACCAGGCCCGATACCGCCGTCATGTCGGCCCTGCCCGCGAGTTTGGGCTTGAGGATCGCCATTACCTTGCCCATGTCCTGCGGGCCGGCGGCGCCGGAAGCGGCAACGGCCGCGGCCACTTCCGCCTGCACTTCAGCCTCGGACAAGGCGGCTGGCATATAGGCGCTCAGCACATCGAGTTCGGCCTTTTCGATATCGACCAGGTCCTGCCGGCCGCCCGCCTCGAATTGCGCGATCGAATCCTTGCGCTGCTTGATCATTTTTTCGACGATGGCTTGCACCTGCGCATCGTTCAGTTCGATGCGCTCGTCGACTTCCTTTTGCTTGATGGCGGCGGTAATCAGGCGAATGGCGCCCAGCTTGCCGGCGTCCTTCGCGCGCATTGCCGCCTTCATGTCTTCGGTGATCTGTTCTTTCAGGCCCATGGGTGCGCTCCGATATTCTGCAGGATGATGTGGAATGGATGCGATGCATTTCAGCCGAACATGCCGGCCGCTCATATGCCAACTGATTGCATCGTGATCATTAAAAACGCCAAAACCCGCTGCGGAACAACCGGAGCGGGTTTGCGACCAGATTTCAAACCGCAACGCGTGCGGCTAAAAATCAGTACAGCTTTTTCGGTAATTGCTGGCTGCGGATGCGCTTGTAGTGGCGCTTCACTGCAGCGGCGAGCTTGCGCTTGCGCTCAGCGGTTGGCTTTTCGTAAAACTCACGCGCGCGCAGGTCGGTCAACAGACCGGTTTTTTCGATGGTGCGCTTGAAGCGACGCATGGCGACTTCGAACGGCTCGTTTTCTTTCAGGCGGATAGTGGTCATGTAAAAGATGCCAATGTTTGTGGTAGTGAGTCGGCCATTATAGCAGCCCGGACCGGCAAATGGAAGCCGGACTTTATCCCGGACACAACACCTGGCTACACCGCCTGTCCGGCGGCGAAGCCGGACGCCCAGGCCCACTGGAAGTTGTAGCCACCCAGCCAGCCCGTCACATCGACCGCCTCGCCGATGAAATGCAGACCCGGAACCTTGTTGGCCATCATGGTCTGCTGCGACAGTTCGCGGGTGTCGACGCCGCCCAGGGTCACTTCCGCCTTGCGGTAACCCTCCGAACCATTCGGCACGATGGCCCAGCGGTTCAGCGATTCGCCGAGCCGGCGCAATTGCTTGTCTTGCATGTCCGCAACGCGCGCATCTGGTTGAAAGCCGTTCGCCTGCAGCCAGCCCTCGGCCAAGCGCGACGGCAGCCATTGCGCCAGTTGATTGCCCAGGTTCTTGCGGCTGCTCGATTTGCCTTCGATCAGCGCTTCGGCGATGTCGACTTCGGGCGCCAGGTTGATTGTCAGCGGCGCGCCGTCCTGCCAGTAACTGGAAATCTGCAGGATCGCGGGCCCCGACAGGCCGCGATGCGTGAACAACAAGTCTTCCTTGAACCAGCCGCGAGTTTTCTTCGCCCCTGTTTCGAGCTCGACCGGCAGCGACACGCCGGCCAGCGGCACGAAGGCTTGCCATGCCGCCGCATCGAAGGTCAGCGGTACCAGTGCAGGACGCGGCGCGATCAGCTTGAGTTCGAACTGCCTGGCGAGCCGATAAGCGAAGTCCGACGCGCCGATCTTCGGAATGGACAGGCCGCCGGTCGCGATGACCAGGCTGTCACAGGTGACTTCGCCGCTGTCGGTGTCGATCCGAAAACGTTCGCCCTCTTTGCCGACTGCAGCCACCTTGCACGGCATGCGCCAGGCGACGTTGCCTACATCGCATTCGGCCTTCAGCATGCGGATGATGTCTTCCGCCGATTCATCGCAGAACAACTGTCCCTTGTGTTTTTCGTGGTAGCCGATGCGATGACGCTTGATCAGCGCGAGAAAATCCTGCGGGGTATAGCGCGCCAGCGCACTCTTGCAGAAATGCGGATTCTGCGACAGAAAATTCTGTGGCGTCGCGTCGCGATTCGTAAAGTTGCAGCGGCCGCCGCCAGAAATGCGGATTTTTTCCGCGAGGCGCGTGGCATGGTCGATCAGCACCACGCGACGTCCGCGCTGGCCGGCCACCGACGCGCACATCATGCCGGCCGCGCCTGCGCCGATCACGGCGACGTCGAAATGTTGGGTCATGGCTTGCCTGTCGCCCAAGCATCAGGCTGGAATGCAAAGCCGTGATTGTAAACGCGATGGCTTGCGCGATGGCCGAGCGATTAACCAGCGCAACCCGCGACGATATTACGACCGTCGTATCGTGAAGCGGAAGAATCAGGCGGAAAGCCGCTGCGGCAGCGGCGTCGACGGCAAATCATGTGCGGTCGGCATCGCACACCGCACCACGTCACCAATGACGATGATGGCCGGACTGCCGATGTCCGAGGCGGCCAGCGCCTCCGGCAATACGGACAAGATCGTGATTAATTGCGCCTGCTGCTTGCCGGTTGCCGACTGGATGACGGCAACCGGCGTGTCGCCGCGCTTGCCGCCGGCAAGCAGCGCCGACTGGATTTCCGCGCAGCGTGCCACGCCCATGTAAATCACCAGCGTGAGATTCAGTTTGGCCAGTGCGGCCCAGTCTGGATTGGCGTCCGGCGTCTTGCCGTGGCCGGTAATGAAGATCGCGCCCTGGCTCCAGTCGCGATGCGTCAGCGGCACACCGATGGATGACGGCGCAGCGAGGCCGCTGCTGATGCCGTTGACCACCTCGACCTCGATGCCCAGCGCTTGCAAATGGGCGCGCTCCTCGCCGCCGCGGCCGAAGATGAAGGGATCGCCGCCCTTCAAGCGCACCACGCAGTGGCCGGCTTGCGCTTCGGACAGCATCAGGCGTTCGATGAATTCCTGCGGCGTCTGCACGCAACCGCCGCGCTTGCCCACATGCACGATGCGCGCCGCCGCATCGGCGTGGACCAGTACCGCAGGATTGACCAGATCGTCGACCAGAATCACATCGGCCTGCGCGATCGCCTTGACCGCTTTCAGCGTCAGCAGCTCCGGATCGCCAGGACCGGCGCCGACCAGATATACCTTGCCGTACTGCTTATTGTGTTGCGTGCCTTGCTTCATCGGAATCACCTTGCCTGTTTCGTATCTGTCTCGAAACTAGCAAACAGTGTTCCACCTGCTCGGCGATGGATACCGGGATCGGTTCCTGGCCGCGCAGCGCGGCATCGATCCAGTTGGCGGTCGCGGCGGCGTCGCGGCTTTCGGGCAGCGGCGGCATTTCGTCCACCGGCGCCTGTTTCTGCACCAGAACGGACCATTCATTGTGGTGCATCCAGCTGATCTGCTGCGCGCGCTTAGCATTGGCGACGGTCTCCCCTTCGGTGCCGCGCATCAGGAACACGTCGCCGCGTTCCGCGGGCGCCGCGCTGCCAAAATATTCGGTCAGCATCGTCAGGTATTCGGGGTGCGTGTACGACGTCAGGCGCAGTGCCGCCTGTTTGAACGGCTGCACGATCTTGACCAGCGTATGCGTGGAATTGCGCACGCCGAGAATGCGTCGCAAGGCAAGCAGCTTGGCCATGCGCGGCGCCAGATCTTCGATCGGCATGAACACCGGCGCGCGGCGCGCGAACTGTTCCGCCGCCTGCTGCGAGGTATGCGAAAACGGATAGCCGAGTTCGTGCAGAATTTCCGCCGTCGTCACGCGTCCCGGGTCGCTCGTCACGCCGTGGATGAAAACCGGCGCGCCTGCGCGCGCCAGCAGCAAGGCCAGCAGAGGCGTCAGGTTCGGCATCTGGCGCGAACCGTTGTAGCTCGGAATCACGATCGGCGCATAGTCGCCGGCCGGCGCCTGCAGCAGCGCGAACGACGCTTCCGCCGCATCGAGGAAACCGGCGATCTCGTCCACCGACTCACCCTTGATGCGCATCGCCAGCATGATGCCGCCCATTTCCAGATCCGATACGCGGCCATCCAGCATCGCGGCATACAGTTCTCGCGCATCGTCGCGCGACAGACTGCGCGCGCCTTTGACGCCGCGGCCGATTTCCTTGATGAAGTGCGCGGTGGGAAAAGACGATTGATCAGCAGGGTTCATGGTGACAAAACGAAGGCAGAAG
>DATMTZ010000229.1:0-2406 GCA_035563975.1 Oxalicibacterium sp.
GACTTGAATTCCACCGGCTCTCCTACCGCCTTTTTTGCTGCGCTATGCAAAACTAACCCGCTCTGATTGCGACTATTAACAGTCGCGACCTCCCGCTAACTCAACAATAGCAAGGAGCAATTCCATGGCGACGCAAGATACCGATGTGGCGACAGCGGAAGTGGGCGGCGACGCCTCTCCCGGCTTTTCCAGTAATACTTCCTCTCGTAATACACAACAGCGAACACCGGGCGGTTTCAATCCGTCGGTGGACGGCGGCGTCAATGCTGCGCAGCAGGCGCGTGTTTCCGGCGCGGCGGCGATGGACGAAGCCGGGCGCGGCAATTTTGACACGGCAAAGGAATATGCGAAGGACGCTGCGGGCCGCGCGAAGGAGCAGGGTCGCGCAATATTTGACGAGCAGAAGGAGAATGCAGCCGGTACGGTCGATTCCACCGCAAATGCCTTCCGCAATACTGCGCAGCAATTGCGCGGCGAGGGGCAGGCGCAGACCGGCCAATATGTCGAAATGTTTGCTGATCAGCTGCAGTCGTTGGGCAACCAGTTGCGCAACAAGAATCTCGATACCTTGATCCGCGACGCGGAAGACTTTGGCCGACGTTCACCCGGTACCTTCCTTGCCGGTTCGATGGTCGCCGGGTTTGTGCTGGCGCGCTTCCTGAAGAGCTCGGCCGAACATCGTCACGAAGCCGAGCGGTCCTATGGCGGGCGTGACGATCGGTCGTCTTATGCGGATGATAGATCGCGCTCCACATCCAGCATGTCATCGCTGCACGGCGGTGACGGTGCCCTGCTTCGCGGTCGTCCGAATGCCGGTGGCAGTAGCTCGACATGGTCGAACACCGGCAGTGTCGCCAGCGATGCCGACATGAACGGCAGCGTGATGGAAGGCAGCGATGTTGGCACTTCTTCGACTAGTGGTTCCGGCCTTGCCGGCGTGACGTCTTCACCATCCCCTATCGCAACCGCAAACGAATCCCTCACTGAAGGAGAACGCCATGACAACCGATAAGACGGACAAATCGCTGGGCACGCTGTTCTCGGACCTGACGCGCGAAACGCTCGATCTGGTCCGGCAGGAGATTGCGCTCGGGCGCGCAGAGATGTCGGAAAAGATTTCCGCTGCGCAGACCGGCATTACCTCGATGGCGATTGGCGGTGCTGTGGCGGCGGCCGGCTTGCTGATCGTGCTGCTGGCGATCGTTAATCTGCTGGCGATGTACTTGCCGCCCGACCTTGCTCCGTGGCTGGCGCCGTTGATCGTCGGCGTGGTTGTCGCGCTGATCGGCTACGGCATGCTGAAGGCGGGCAGCAGCAAACTGAAATCCGATAACCTGGTGCCGCATCGCACCGTCGATTCGCTGATGCGCGACAAGCGCGTGGTGAAAGGGAGAGTGTGATGGACGACTATGACATCCCCCAATACGTGGAAGACCATCGCCGGCCGGAAGAGATCGAGGATGATCTGGAGCGAACGCGCGCCGAGGTCAGCTCCACCATCGATGCGATTCAGAGCAAGCTGACGCCGGGCCAAATGATGGACCAGGCGTTTGCCTATGCGCGCACCAGTCTGCCGGCGGAGTTCGGCACCAATCTCGCCAATACCGTACGCGACAACCCGGTGCCCGTGGCGCTGATGGGCGTCGGCATTGCATGGCTGATGGCCAGCGGACGGCGCTCTTCTTCTCGGTCTTCTTCCTACGCGCAGCCGCGCGGCCGTAGGCAAGCCTACGATGACGACTACGATCATGCGTATAACGAACCGTATGCGGACAGCGGCGGCATGCAGGGCGACAAGCTGCACGGGGCAATGGAAGCTGTCAGCGAGAAGGGCAGCGAGTGGCGGGCGCAGGCGGAAAAAAAAGGCCGCAATGCCTTGGACAAGGCGAGCGATCTGGGCCACCGCATCGGCGACAAGGCGTCCTCTGTGACGGAGCGTGCGCGCAGCGTCGGTTACCAGACCCGCGATCGCGTCAGCGACATCAGCCACCGCTCGCAGGAGCAATACTATCGCGCCAAGGATGGCGTCAATCGCATGGTCGACGAACAGCCGCTGATGGTCGGCGTGCTGGGGCTTGCTGCTGGTGCCTTGCTGGGCGCGCTGTTGCCGAGCACACGGCGTGAAGATGAAATGATGGGCGGCGTGCGCGACGATTTGCTGGACAAGGCAAAAGAAGCCGCCAGCGAACAGGCCGATCGTGTGAAGGAATCGGCCAAGCATGTTGCCGAGGTGGCCAAGGAGGAAGCGAAATCCGTTGCTGCCGAAGTTGCGCCTGGCGTGAAGACTGGCGACAGCCGCTATGCGGCAGGTGCGGGTTCTACCGGCCGCCCCGCTGCCGCGCCGAGAACGGACAGCACCGTAGCAACTAACAGCGGCTTGGCGCCGGGCCGGCAGGCAAGTACGAC
>DATMTZ010000230.1:0-5270 GCA_035563975.1 Oxalicibacterium sp.
GGGCAGGTTTGGCGGCGGGCTTGACCGCGGCGAGCGTTTTCTTTTTGCCGGGACCGCTTTTCAGGTTGGCTTCGGCTTCGATGGATTTGCGTTTGATGAGCATGAACGGGTGCGTGAATCTTTCCTTAGCGCATGATACCGCGCCACAGCGCCAGTTTCTGCTCAAAATTCATCGCCGCGTGCGCGGGTGATGACGATGACAACAAGACGGTCCGGAAGCCTGCTTCCGCAAATGCCGCGGCGTGGCGACCGGATGTCTTGCCGTTGAAGGCGACCAGGCGCAGTTGCGGACACCGTGCTTTCAGACTTTGAAAATCGTTGGGACGCGCATCGCGGATCGCGCTGTCCAGGCTGCCCTCGCGCGCGCAGGCGGCGATCACGTCCCACAGACCGACGCGGTTTGCCCGCAGCCGCGCCAGGCGTTCGGCGTAAGGCAGCGCGACCAGATCCTCATGCAGCAGCGCGGACAGCAGGCGCCAGAACTGGTTGCGCGGATGCGCGTAATACTGCTGCGTCTGCAACGACGCTTCGCCGGGAAAACTGCCCAGGATCAGGATCTTGGTGCGATCGTCGATCACGGGCGGGAAGCAGGCAAGTAGCGGAGCGGAAGAAGAAACGGGCATGCGGCGATTCTAAGCGACGCGCCGCGATCGCGTTCATTTCGTGTCGGCACAAAAATGGCACCTATTGCCGGCACGGCAGTCAGAGGAAGACATGGCGCCCCGCGCCCGATCCGCAAACCTTTGCAGCACGATGAAGGAGGCATCATGCAGATGAAGCACGTTACCTGGCTGTTCCGACTGATCCATGGGCTGATGGCGTTTTTCTTCGCCTGCGCCGCGCTGATGCTGATCGTCATCGCGGTGCGCGCCGGCTGGCTTGCCTTCGCGGGCGGCCATGATCCGGCCGCGGCACAAGCGATCATCGAAGCAGTCGGCTTGCTGGCCGCCGCGGTCGTCGCATTGCAGATCGCGGAAACCATTGCCGAGGAAGAGGTGGTGCGCGATGCGGACATCAGCGCGCCGACGCGCGTGCGGCGCTTCCTGTCGCGGTTTTTCGTCGTCGTGATCGTGGCGCTCGGCATCGAGGGGCTGGTCGCGACCTTCAAGGCGCTGCATGAAGATGCCGAGCAATTGCCTTATGCGGCAAGCATCATCGTGGCGACCGGCGTGCTGCTTGCGGCGTGGGGTTGCTTCGTCTATCTGAACCGCGCGGTCGAGGAGCTGGAGCCGGAGGCGATGGAGGACGCGAAGAGCGAGGATCACAAGCTCAAGTAAAAATTTTCCTTGGGAAATTGCGTCCGCATAAAGCAACAGCATGACCATTGACGTTGCGTCCATGACGGTATCGCTTGTGGGCGCAGGCGCAACGCCAATATATTGAACCGGTAGCAAACCATCCACGCGTGTCTTTCCGGCATATCGGCGGATGTTCAGATCAATCCTTCACGGCGAGATCAGCATGCGAAATCTGCAGACATACAGCGCGGTCGACAATGACTGGGCCACACATATCGAGATGGTGGTCAATGAGCCGGAGGCTGAGCGCGAGGAAGGCCTTGAACTCCTGTGCCGGTCCGAGAACCCGATCCGTTTTGTACTCGCCACCGTTTCAATGCCGGAAGGAATAGTCGTCACGGATATGGATACGCGCATTGCGATCCTGGACCGAAACGGGCGGGCGATTGACGACGCGTCAGGCGAAAATCTGGTGTCGCCCAAACTCGTCATCTTCAACGAACCGTCCGACCGCAGCTGGCTCGTTACCGCTTACGGCGCCATGCCGTATGCCGTTTGCGCGATGGCCTTTCATCCACCACCAGCGGGACAAGTCGTCAGTGCGCCCTCGGCGCCGCTGCATTGGCGGCCGCGACGTTTATCAATAGCGTGCTGGGCGACATTGCTTCCGTCATCGCTGAAAAACTCTGTTGCGCCGTTGGTTTGTGTCCCTGATATAAACTCAAACGCGGTGAACTGGAGACAAGGATTTCAGTCACAGAAAAATTCTGCAAACAGGCAAGGGAGAAACAACATGACCAAGTTAATTGGCATTGCACTGATCGTCGCCGGCACGCTGGGGCTGGTCTACGGCGGCTTCAGCTATACGAAGGAAACGCACGAAGCGAATCTCGGCCCGATCAAGTTTTCCATGAAGGAGCAGGAGCGGGTGAATGTGCCGGTATGGGCCGGCGTGGGCGGGATTGCTATAGGCGTGGTGCTGCTGGTGGTCGGCGGCCGGAAGAGATAGTTCTCTCAGCAAGGCGCGCAGTCTTTTACCGGCTGCGCAGGATCGCCTCTCCGGTCCGCGGGTTTGATAGCGTCACGTTCTCCAGTGCGCGGATGCGCCAGGCGTTGTCCTGCTTGACCAGCACCGCGAGGATCAATGTGTCGACTTGATGCGGTCCTGCGGGATGCGCCGCGCCTGCCGCAAGGCGGCTCCAGAAATGAATGACCGCGACGCCATCGGCAATGTGCGCAACATCGATCAGCTCGTTGTCGAGTACCGAATCGCGATAAATCGTTGCATGAATCGGCGCGTGGAGCGCCACGATTTCGTCGACGCCGCGTACATAGTGCCCGAAGCGGTTGACGAAGCTCGCGTCTTCGCAAAATAGCGCGCCGAGCGCCGCCATGTCATGCGCATTCCAGGCTGCCTCGAATGCGCCGGGCGCATCTTCTGGACTATCCATTTGCGTTTCGGGAAGTTTTGTCACGGTTTGCCTGATTGACTGTTGCGCCTAAGGGATCAAGGCCAGGATCGCAGCCGAGCGGCGCGCAGACTTCCTCCAGCGGTTTTCGCTCGGCATCCACCCCGAGCAGCATAGCAACAATCGCTGCCGCGATCATCAGCGCCGCAGCAAATGCATAGGCACCGAACAGCGCGCTGCGGCTGCCGCTTTCGATCATCGCGCCGTACAGCGGCGGACCGAGGAAGCCGCCAAGCGCAGTGCCAGCGGCGTAGAACAGCGAGATCGAGATGGCGCGCATCTCCAGCGGAAATATTTCGCTTACGGTCAGGTAGGCCGAACTCGCTGCAGCCGAGGCGACGAAAAAGATTGCCGACCACGCGAGCGCCTGCGTCGTCGCCGTCAGCAACTCCTGCTGGAACGCATAGCCGGTGGCAAGCAGCCCAATCCCCGAAAGTACATACGTTGCGGCGATCATGAAGCGACGTCCGATGGTGTCGAACAGATGCCCGAGCAGCAGCGGGCCGAGGAAGTTGCCGATCGCGAACGGGAAGATGTAGTAGCCGACGCGGTCGTCCGGCACGCCGTAAAAACGTGCGAGCACCAGCGCATAGGTGAAGAAGATCGCGTTGTAGAAAAATGCCTGCGCCGCCATCAGCGTCAGGCCGAACACCGCTCTGGTCCGGTACTGGACGGTCAACACATGAACGACCTGGGGCCAGGGCACGGAGCGCACGGGGCGAATGGCGAGTTGCAGATTCACCTTGTCGGTCACACCAACTGCGCCCTCGATCTGTCGCATCACCGCTTCCGCTTCGTCGAAGCGGCCATGCATCATCAGCCAGCGCGGACTCTCGGGCAGATGGCGGCGCACCAGCAGGATGGCAAAGGCGAGCACGCCGCCGAGCGCGAAGGCAGCGCGCCAACCCCATTCCGGAGCGATGAATGACGGATTGAGAAGCACGATACTCAATCCCGCGCCCATTGCGGCGCCGATCCAGAACGTGCCGTTGACGGCGAGGTCGACCCGCCCGCGCAGCCGCGCAGGAATCAGTTCGTCGATCGCGGAATTGATCGCGGCGTATTCACCGCCGATGCCGAAGCCGGTCAGCAAGCGACAGAACGCGAACGAATAGATATCCCAGGTAAACGCCGTCATCATCGTCGCGACGAGATACACGACCAGCGTGACCAGGAACATGCGCTTGCGCCCAAGCTTGTCGGCAAGGCGGCCAAAGTAGAGCGCGCCGAGCACCGCGCCGCCGATATAGGCCGATGCCGCCCAGCCGACCTGGCTTGCGGATAGTCCCAAGGTCTCGGACCGCTGTAATGCCGGACCGATCGAGCCGACCACCGTGACTTCGAGACCGTCAAGCAGCCAGCTCACGCCGAGAGCAATCACCACACGCCAGTGCCATGCGGACCATGGCAGGCGGTCTAGGCGGGCGGGGATCGAGCTTGCGGTGGTGGACATGTCCATTCTGACATGCAGTACTGCGCGCGGTTCAGGTATGACCGCTCAACTTTATTTGTACATGACGCCGCAATCCTTCGGCTGTTCTAGGTCGAGCCGCTGGTGGCGATTGCTTAGAACCTCATTCGCGCCGCACTTGCGTAAGATCTTCAGCTATTCGCATTTCGAATTTTTATCGCTTCTTCCACAGCATTAGAGAGGTGCTGCGTTATCCACGCGTACCGCTCCTGGCTGGTGTTTCCCCCTGGGTTGTAGCACTTGACAAAAGATGACAGCGGCTTCCCGCTTGGCCCATGGGTGATGTGGTCGAAGGGGTTCTCACCCATCACCGAGGTTTGGCTCAATTGATTTTTCAAACCATGGATTCGAATGCCGACTACGCCGAGCCCCTCGTTCCACGACTTGATGATCTCGTGATTGATCCACTTGCGCTTGGCTGTTCCAGAGCCAATAAGAACAATGGTGCAGGTCCGGCCCGTCATCTGCTCGGATATCCACTTCTCAATCCGTGCTTCGTGGTTTGGGCCATGCGCGAGTGACTCCCAGTCATTGTCAGAAGCCGGCTGGTTCCCTTCGATCGCACCAATCTGACGCACCGTTGATGCTCGCCAGTTATCTGGCTCGTAGTGAAAGCTGTAGAAGCATTTGCGGGCCATAAAAATTCCTCCTGCCTTATCGGACGAAGAACATTAGGACGAGCATTACGAAAGCGAGTCCCACGTAATAGATGAGAAGCGTCTGCGATGCCATTGCACCGAGCCACGTGTTTCGGTGTTCCGCGGCAAAGGAACGAGTATCCATAGAGAAGTCAATCTGCGACTCGTCCAGCTTGCGAATGTGGTCGTACAGCGCTCGGAATTTGCGCTCCTGACTAAGGAAGTAGCCGTCGAGCGACCAGAAGATGAACAGTGGGAAGTAGGCAATGAGAATGTAGAACTGGTTCGAATCTTTGGTCGCCAACGCAAAAAGAGCAGCGATAAGCGTGATGCTCCATCCCTTCAGAAGAAACAAGTTGCCTGCCATACGGTTCACGGCAGCCTGAATGAACTCCAGGTGCTTGTGTTTGTTCGAGGGTGTATCCATGACAGTTGTGACTCTATGACGTCTAAC
>DATMTZ010000231.1:0-5936 GCA_035563975.1 Oxalicibacterium sp.
CCGCCTGGACTTTGATAAACGTTCTGATTTTGTTCATAGATGTTTCCCGAACCTATAGAACCGTAAAAATTATTGACGGTGTAATCGTTCAACTGCTTCTGCCACGACACGCCGGCATTAATCTGATGAGAAATCGATCCGGTCCGAACCTTGCCTTCTAGCATCGTGGAGTAATAGCCAAATTGATGAAATTCATCGGAATCGGAACGTTTGTCGTCGTAATCGCCGCTCGCATTCAGTAAGTAGATAGACCCTTCATTGCGTACGCGTTTTGAGGTGCTGTAGCTGGCATCTGCACGCAGGCTCCAATCTGGAGCTAACCGGTATTTCAATCCGGTCGAATAGTATTGCAACTCTGTGTCAAGGAACTGTCCATCACCCACCAGACGTTGGTTGTCGCTGCGTATCGTGTGTGGCAGGCCGGTTCCGGTGTAGTTTGTGAAGAACACTGAAGGCAGATGATCTTCCACTCGTCTCTTCTGATAAAGACCGTTGAAAGTCCATGTCAGATCGTTTGTCAACCGTGCATCAAGTGCTAGCGACAAAGAATCGCGCTTGATCTTGCCGCCGTAGTATGTGTCGCCTTCTTCATGCGTCGCATTGAAGCGATATCCAAAGCGATCATCATTACCAAAACGACCTCCAAGATCTATGTGTTCGCTATATATGCTGTTCGAAAGATAACCAGCGCTGACACTTCTCACCGGTGCATCGGTCGGTTTCTTCGTTACGTAATTCACCATACCGCCCGGCTCGGCAAATCCGTACATGAACCCGGACAAGCCTTTCAGCAACTCGATTTGCTCAAACTGCTCATAGGGTAGTGTCGTTGCATAGCTCATGAACGGCTTGCCGTCGATGCGATAGGAATTTTGCCAGTCCAGCGGCAGACCGCGCACTGTGATGTAGCTAGCCCAACTAGTGTATGCACCGCTGTTGTCCGATACTGATGAGTCCAGGGCAAACACATCGCCGAGTTTGGTGACCTGGCGTTCGGCCAAGTCCTCGGCCGCCACCACCGTGGATGAAAACGGCGTATCGAGCTGCGAACGCGATCCCAATGCGCCGCCATCGATCTTCGTGTTCAAATGCTGTGCAGATTCGGACGCAGCGGTGACGGTGACGGCCGGCAGTTCGGCCGCGCTATCGGCGCTGCCTGTCGTGCTCGTTCCCTGTGCCGACGCTGCGCCGGCAAACGCCATCTGAATAATCGCCATGCTTATCGCAGCTTGCATCGGCAATCGACGGATCGCCGGGACGTGGGTGGTATTCAACATCGCTCCTGAAGTAAATAATGGTTTGAAATCGGATGGCAGATCAGAACCGGTAGGTTGCGGTGGCGACGATGCTGCGCCGAGCGCCATACCAGCAATCGCCGCGCGACAGGCATACCGCGTTGTAAATCTTGTCGGTCAGGTTATTGACGTTCAGCGCGTAGCGCCAATGCGGCGTATCCCATGCGACCATTGCGTCGAGCAGCGTGACGGATGGCGTCCTTGGCGCGATGCCGTCCTTCGACGAACTCATGTAGCGCGCGCCAGCCCCCAGCGAAAAGCCCTGAACCCTGCCGATCGCGAAGCGCCATTTCCCCCATACGGCCGCCTGGTGGCGAGGCACTGCGGTGAGCTTCTCGTCGAGATCGGTGTAGTTGTAATGCGCCAGTGCATCGACGCTGCGCGTTACGCGGCCTTTCCACTCGAGTTCCACGCCCTGGTTTTTTGTTTGTCCTGCTTGAATTTTGTTCGACGCATTTGCCGGGTCCTGGATCAGCTGGTTCTTCTCGTCGATATGCCAGACGGCTGCCGTGAATTGCGTCCTGCCGTCAGTCGGCATGTATTTCACGCCGCCTTCGATCTGTTCGCCGCGCAAGGGGGTAAAACGTCCTCCGTATGCATCGGTTCCGGCGACCGGCGTGAAGGATTCGCTGTAGCTGACGTAGGGTGACCAACCGTTCTCGAACTTGTACATCACGCCGAGCCGCTTGGTAGTGGCGTGGCTTTTTTCGTCCTCCTCTCCGTCCAGCGCGTTGTTGACGCGATCATGGCGCAGCCCGGCAGAGATGATCCATTGTCCGATCTTCATCTGATCCTGCAGATACAGGCCGACCTGCCGTTGCGTGGATTGCGGCTCTTCGCTCAATGCCACCGGCGCGGGATGGCCGTAGACCGGTGCGTACACATCAATCGTGTCGTAGTGTTCGACGTACTGCGATGCGCGATCGCGTCGGTAGCGCGTAAAGTCAAGGCCGGCGATCAGGTCGTGCTGTACGCCGCCCGTTTGCAGTTTGCCTTGCAGATGCTGATCCAGCGTTGCGATATGGACCTTGGTGATGCTGTAGTCCGCGTCACGTTCGATGATGCGCTGGTTCACGGGGTCGAGCGGGAATCCGCTGCCGCCGGTGCGCAACCAGCCGCGCGCATAGTGCGTGAAGTAGTCGACCTTGTTGACCGCGTAGCGGAAATTCTGGCGGAAGGTCCAGTTGTCGTTGAACTGGTGCTCGAACAGGTAGCCCAGCGACTGCCGCTCGGTATCGTAGCGGTCGCTGGGCTCGCCGATGAAGGTATCGGTCGGAATCCGGCCATTCGGATTGGATGCCTGCATACCTTCCCACGGAAGAAACTGCGAAGTCGATCCGCTCTCATCCTTTTGATACAGGGCTTGCAGCGTCAATGACGTCGTGCCGTTCGGCTTCCACGTCAGCGTCGGCGCCAACAGCGTGCGGTTGTCCTGCACATGATCGACTTGCGTATCGGCGTCGCGCTCGATCGCTATCAGTCGGTATAGCCATTGACCGTCGCTCGTTAGCGGTCCCGTGATATCGGTTTGTACCTGCTTGCGTCCGTGATTGCCGATCTGCACGCCGACTTCGCCTTCGAACGTTTCCTGCGGACGCTTGCTGACGAGATTGATGATGCCGCCGGTGCTGCCCTGTCCGTACAGCATCGCAGCCGGTCCACGCAGGACCTCGATGCGTTCCAGCGTATAAGGGTCGGGACGCGACGCGCTGGTGTAATAGTCATTCGCCTGCCGCAGTCCGTCTATGTATACGTCCGGCGTCGCGCCGCGGATCAGCGCGGAGTCGGTGCGCGAGTCCAGGCCGTAGGCGTCCGATCGCACACCAGCCGCATACGTCAACGCATCCTGCAGGGTTGTCGCGCCCTGGTCGATGATCTGGTCTCGGGTAACGACGGTGATGGCCTGCGGCGTGTCAGAGATTGGAGTATCCGTCTTCGTTGCAGTCGATGCCCGCGCGGCCTGATAGCCCGCGACCGGTCCGAACGCCGATTCGCCTGGAGCGGCATTGACCGTAATCGCCGGCAATGTTGTCGTTTCATTAATTTGTGGCGCTCCATCACCTTGCGCGAAAGCAGTGCCGAGTAAAGTAAGTTGCAATAGAGCAAGCTGCAGAACGGTTTGCGGCTTTTTGTTGAAAGGCAAGGCAGTGAGTTTCAACATTCCTCCAAATGATAATGTTAACGCGAATTATTCTCATTAATATTTAATATTAAGGGAACTTTAAGAATATGAAAAGCTTTTTTGAAATCTCGATGGAGTGACCGGAAGGCGAACAGGGTCTTGCCGCGATCGGAATTCCGCCAATGCTCGTACAGGCGTGTTCTTCTGATGGCCAACGTGCTGAACATCACATCGCGAGGCGATGGTGCGAAGAAGATCCTGAAAAAGGACAAAGTGAATTTCAAACACCACCGCGCTATCGATGTGGGAATGCGCGTGAACTTGATGTTGGTTTTTTTCCGGAAATGGAGGCTCCGCTTTTCCTACAAGCCCACGCAGCGCCAGCGCTCCGAGCTCGCCAGCTTTTTCTATCCTTGATGCAACAATGCGTGCAACCCTTGCGAGTGCGGAGAAAGCCATGCTCAAATGCTTGTTGGCGATTGCGCTGTAACGGTTCGCGAAAATGAAGAAAAGCGCTGGCAACGGACTATCGATGCAGCGACATGACGACCGTTCAATTGCCGCTCCACTTCCATTCATTTGCCACAAGCCCGACATGACACAAACGCTCAAACAGGACACGCTCCTCGTTCAGATGGGACGTGCTTCGGCAACCAGTTCCGTCAATCCGCCGCTGGTACGCGCCTCCACCACGCTGTTCAAAACCCTGGCGGACTTCAAGCATTCTTATGAAACGCTGGTGTTCGAATCGCCGCAATACGGCCGCTCCGGAACAAGCACCACATTCGAACTGCAGAGCGCGATGGCCGAACTGGAAGGGACAGAAAGCTGCATCGCCGTTGCCAGCGGCCTGACCGCCGTTGCCGCGGTATTGGGTTCGCATGGCGGACCGGGCAGCCACCTGCTGGTACACGACGCGGTATACGGACGCACGCGCACCTTGTGCGAAAAGGAATTGCGGCCGCTCGGCGCAACGGTCGACTTCTTCAACACGCTGGACGAGCTGCGCGCGCAGATCACACGGGCCACGCGTCTTGTCTATATCGAAGTGCCGTCATCGTTGACGATGGCGATGGTGGACGTCGAAGCGATATGCGAGATTGCGCACGCGCATGGCGTGCCGGTTGCGTGCGACTCGACCTGGGGCTCGCCGATCTTTTTTCATCCGCATGCGCTGGGCGTCGATATCTCGCTGCACTCCGCCACCAAATACATCAGCGGCCATTCGGACGTAATGCTCGGCGTGATCACGGGCTCCTACCGCGCACTGGAACCAGCACGCGTATGGTGTGACCGTTATGGTTCGCATGCGGCGCCGGATGTTTGCTGGCTGGCCTTGCGCGGCATGCGCACGCTTGCCGTCCGCATGGCGCGTCATCATCAGAATGCGCTGGCGGTCGCGCACTGGCTGCAGCAGCAGCCGCAAATCAGGCGCGTGCTGTTCCCTGCTTTGGAAAACGATCCCGGATACGCATTGTGGAAGCGCCAGTTTTCCGGGGCTTCCGGCCTGTTCTCGATCGAGCTTGCCGCCTGCAAGGAAGAAGCCTGCGCCGGCTTTTACGATTCGCTGAAGCTGTTCGGCATCGGCACCAGCTGGGGCGGATTTGAAAGCCTGGTCATGCCCGCCATTCCGCACCACCTGCGCGGACTGAAAGTGCAGCCGGATGAAGGCCGCCTGGTGCGCCTGCACATCGGCCTGTCCGATCCGGACGACCTGTGCGACGATCTCGCCCAGGCACTGGCGCACATTGGCTGATTTTATTTTTTACCATTCAAGACGGACTGATTTCCATGCATATCTCCAATCGCATCCGCTCCATTCGCCCTCTTGCCACCACTGCATTGCACGGCCGTGCGGAAGTATTGAAGGCGCAAGGCCACGATGTCATCGATCTCGCGATCGCGATTTCGGACCTGCCCGCGCCGGAATCGGTCATCGAACGCATGACCGACGGCTTACGCACGCAGCGTCAACCGTATACCTCGGTGGTGGGCGACGACAGCCTGCGTCGCAGCCTGGTGGACAAGCTGCAGACCGAAAACGGCATCGCCGCAACGCCAAATGAAATCATCGTCACCAATGGCGCCAAGCAAGCCGTGTACGAAGCGCTGTACGCGCTGACGGATCCGGGCGACTCGGTGATCGTGTTCCGTCCCTACTGGCCGGCGAACGTCGCCATTCCTGAATTGCTGGGCGTGAAACCCATCCTGGTCGACCTGCCGGACGAAGTGACGCCTGAACTGCTGGCGTCACTGCCGCCGGCAAAGGTCATGCTGCTCAACAATCCGCATAACCCGAGCGGCAAGGTGTTCACGCGCAAGGAGCTGGAGCGCATCCGCGACTGGATGCTGGCCAACAAGGTGCAGGTGATCTGCGACGAGTGCTATGAAAAACTGATCTATGAAGGCGAACACGTCAGCCTGGCCACGCTATGCGACTGGCGCGAAGCAGGCGTGGTGACGATCTTCTCGGCCTCGCAGAGCTACGCGATGATGGGCTGGCGGGTCGGCTTCGCGCT
>DATMTZ010000232.1:0-3730 GCA_035563975.1 Oxalicibacterium sp.
GGTACTGGAGGAGTCCGGCTACCTGCCCCGCGCGGCGTTCCTGCTCGACAAGCTGATGTTCAAGGCGGGCCTGACCGGGCGCGCGTTCATTCCGCTGCTGTCGAGCTTCGCCTGCGCCATCCCCGGGATCATGGCCACCCGCAGCATCACCGACCCGCGCGACCGGCTGACCACGATCCTGGTCGCACCGCTGATGACCTGCTCGGCGCGGCTGCCGGTCTATACGCTGCTGATCGCGGCGTTCATTCCCCGCCGTACGGTGTGGGGCCTGTTCAACCTGCAGGGCGTGGTGCTGTTCACGCTGTACGTGGCGGGCATCGTCAGCGCGCTGGCGGTGGCGTGGGTGATCAAGCGCCTGCGCAGCGACAAGAGCGACCACGCGCTCATCATGGAGCTGCCGTCCTATCGCATGCCGAACCCGCGCGACGTGCTGTGGGGGCTGTGGGAGCGCGCGAAGATCTTCCTGCGCCGCGTCGGCGGCATCCTGCTCGCGCTGACCGTGCTGCTGTGGTTCCTGTCGAGCTTCCCGGCGCCGCCGGAAGGCGCGACGCAGCCGCCGATCGACTACAGCTTCGCCGGCCACATCGGTCACTGGATGACGTGGGTGTTCGCGCCGATCGGCTTCAACTGGCAGATCTGCGTCGCGCTGATTCCTGGCATGGCGGCGCGTGAAGTGGCTGTGTCCGCGCTGGGCACGGTATACGCGATGTCGGGCAGTGAAGACGCCATCGCGACCCAGCTCGGCCAGGCGATCGCGGCGCAATGGTCGCTGGCGACGGCCTTGTCGCTGCTGGCATGGTATGTGTTTGCGCCGCAATGCATGTCGACGCTGGCCGTGATCCGGCGCGAGACCAACTCGTGGCGCACGGTCGCGATAGCGGCAGGCTACCTGTTCGGGCTGGCCTACCTCGCATCGTTGCTGACCTATCAAATTGCAAGGGCCTTGTCGTGATGCCGCAATGGATACAAGGCTTGATCATCGCGCTTGCCGTGGCGTGGAGCCTGCTGCACCTGTTGCGCAAATATTTTCCGCGTCAGGTTGGCCGTGTTCGCGCACGCTGGGCCGCTGCGTTGCTCACGCCATCACGGCCGCATATGGTGCGTCGTATCGGCGCCTGGCTGCAGCAAAGTCACGCGAGCGATGATGGTTGCGGCAGCGGCTGCGGCGGCTGTTCCGGCTGCGAATCGAATCCGCACAAGGCGCCGGGCAAGGACGAGCAGCATCCGTTGACGTTCCATCGCCGCCCCTGATCGTTTTCCGTTTTTCTTCGTATTCGGCATGTTGCCGTGCGCTAGAATGGCGCCTGTTCAACATGACAAGCCTGCGCTCGCCGGCCTTCCGGAAGTTCCTTCATGTCCCTATTCGATGCCATACGTGATGCCTTCGGCCTGCTGTTCTCGGGCGACGCCGCGCTATGGCAGATCATCTGGGTCTCGCTGAAAACATCGATCATCGGCCTGCTGGCCGCCACGCCGCTGGCGGTGCTGGCCGGTTATGTCATTGCCACACATGAATTTGCCGGACGCCGCATCGTGATCTGGCTGGCGCAGGCCGCATTGTCACTGCCGACCGTGCTGATCGGCCTGCTGCTGTATCTCGTGCTGTCGCGCAGCGGCCCCTTCGGTTCGCTGCAATGGTTGTTTACACAGACCGGCATCATCGCAGGCCAGGTGCTGATCGTACTGCCGGTGCTGATCGCATTCACGCTGTCGGCCGTGCAGGCGGCAGATCCGCGTCTGGCGGAAACGGCCGTCGTGCATGGCGCGTCCAAGTGGCACGTGATGCTGACGGTGCTGCACGAAGTGCGCTTCGGCGTGATGGCAGCAATCATCAATGGCTTCGGCCGCGCAATCTCGGAAGTCGGCTGCGCGATGATGGTAGGCGGCAACATCGCCGGCGATACGCGCACGATCACGACCGCGATTGCCCTCGAAACCAGCAAGGGAGAATTCGCGCAAGGCATCGCGCTTGGCATCGTGCTGGTCGCGGTCGCGCTGGCGATTAACGCCGCGATGATGTTGGTGCAGGGCGATACGCGGCCGGCGAGGGACATATCATGAGCACGTTGTTGACGATCGAACGCTTGCAAAAACATTTCCATCAGCGGCAGCTGTTCGATTTGAAGGATTTTGCGATTGCCGAATCGCAGGCGTATGTGCTGACGGGCGCCAATGGCGCCGGCAAGAGCACGCTGATGCGCATCCTTGCCGGCCTGGAGCCGGCCGAGGTGACGAAAGCCCGCTTCATGGACCAGCCGGTCTCCTTTTTCCCTTATTCGCCTGCGATGCGTAACGCAATCGTCTACGTCCACCAGCATCCGGTGATGTTCTCCACCAGCGTGGCGGACAACATTGGCTACGGCTTGAAAATGCGCGGCGCGCCGAAACGCGTCATCGCGGAAAAGGTCGACGAAGCCATCGCGTGGGCCGGCATCGGCCATCTGCGCAAGAGCGTGCCGGCCTATCTGTCAGGCGGCGAAAAGCAACGCGTTGCGCTGGCGCGTGCGCGCGTGCTGGACCCGAAACTACTGCTGCTGGACGAACCGACCGCCAATCTCGACGGTGCCGCGCGCGAACAGGTCATCGCGCTGATTCCCCAACTGGTCGCCGAAGGCAGCAGCATCGTCATGGCTTGCCACGATCGCGATTTGATCTCCCTGCCGGGCGTGCAGCGGCTGAAATTGCGCGATGGCAAGCTGGAACTGCGCGAAGCGCATCATGCTTGATGCGTTGCTCTTCTCGGCAGAGACTCTACATCTTCCCTCGCACGGTTTGATACAGTCAGGCGGATGCTGACTGCTCCACGCGCGTCTTCAAATTGCGTAATCCTTCCTCAAACTGGCTGCCGACCATCTCGTCCATGCTGAAGAACAAGGTCATTAACTTGGACATATAGGGCGCCGGGCCGCTCATGCTCCACGTCACGGTGGTGTACGGGCCGTGCGGACGCAACCTGAATTCTGCGAGATTGTGCGCCTGCACCGGGCTGAAAAAATCCAGTTGCAGCGAGCTGCCGGTCGGTGGATTCGCAGCGGTAATTTCCATGCGGCCGTGTCCGACCTTGTTGTTGCCTTCCCATTCGTAGACGGCGCCTTTTCCGCTCGGCGCACCGCTATAGCTGCGCTTCATGTGCGGGTCCAGTTTCTCATAAGGCGACCATAGCGCGAACTTGTGCAGATCGCTGACGAAGGGATAGATCGCTTCGGGTGCTGCCTTGATGCTGATGGAGCGCTCCACGTGAAAAACATCCGGCTTGGTGGCGGCGTAAATGAGCACCGCCGCGAACATCAGCGTCGCAATGATCACGGGAGCTTTGAATCTGCGCATGGAATTCCTTTCGTGTTGTTCGGTTATGCGTGTGCGGTCTTGCTCGTGCCGGCCAGCGTGCAATGCGCCGGCTCAGGGCAGGGCCGGCGCCGCGTTGATCGTCGGACAGGCGAAAACCTATGTTGGCAGCGCACGACATCAAGCGCTTTGCGTTCTTTCGATCCAACACGAATTCTCGCACGGGCTTTCGATTGATTTTCGCAATGCGTGTCGATCGGGATTTTCTATGTCTCTCTGGAGAAGTCAATACAGCGGGAGCGGCACCGCGAATATCTGACATGGTTTGGTGCGCTTTTCCGATACCGCGCTTGGGCCGTGCTCGCGAATATCTACCTGCCGGGACATGAAGCGGCCGACACATGTGTGTTTTGCCGAACGGCTGCCTATCCATCCATCGACTATT
>DATMTZ010000233.1:0-8146 GCA_035563975.1 Oxalicibacterium sp.
GCTGACCGCTATTTACTGACTCGCAGGACGTCCTTTCACGCCTTCAGTATCGCCATTCCCTTCCGCACCGCAGGCCGCGCCCCGACCGCTTCAAGCCAGCGTCGTACCGACGGTTTGGTCTGCATGCTCGCAGAGAGCACATCTTTCAGATAGTCCGTTGCGGCCACGGTCCACGGATAAGCGGCCATATCGGCAATCGTGTACTCGTTGCCGCCAAGATAGACCCTATGCGACAAGCGCTGTTCCATTACCGACAACAGCCGTTCACCCTCTTCCTTAAAGCGTTTGATTGCCTGCGGCGATTTTTCTTCCGCGCGCACGGCGAAGTAGCCGAGCTGGCCGAACATCGGCCCGAGGTTGCCGATCTGCCAGTGCAGCCAGGCCAGCGTCTCGTATCGGCCGCGCCCCGTCGCATCGAGAAAGCGCCCGCTCTTGTCGGCCAGATACTGAAGGATCGCGCCGCTCTCGAACAGCGACAGCGGCCCGCCTTCTGCTGCGTCGTCCACCATCGCTGGAATCTTGTTGTTCGGCGAAATGGCGAGAAAGGATGGATCGAACTGTTCGTTCTTGCCGAGATTGACGGGCCGCAGCCGGTACGGCCATCCCAGTTCTTCCAGCATGATGGCCGGCTTGCGTCCGTTCGGCGTGGTCCAGGTGTAGAGCGTGATCATGATGTCCTTTCGGTCCAGGGATTTCCCCCTTCAACTGGTGTGATTCCCGGTCCGGGCAAAAGTGCGGCGGCGCCCCGTATCACGTTCCAGCGGCCGATAAATCACCTAGAATACCGAGCACTGTATTCGAGCACTGGATAATCCATATGGACCGCTTCGACACGATGCTGGCCTTCACCCGCGTAGTGGAACTCAGGAGTTTTACGCAAGCGGCGATGTCGCTGAACCTGCCGAAAGCTACGGTGTCGGCGCAGGTGATCGCGCTGGAGAAGCGCTTGCGCGTCAAGTTGCTGAATCGCACCACGCGCCACGTGAGCGTCACGCCTGACGGCGCCAGCTATTACGAACGTGCAGTGCGCCTGCTCGGTGAACTGGAAGAAACCGAAGCCTCTGTCAGCCACGCCGCAATGTCGCCGAAAGGCCGGCTGCGCGTCGACGTGCCGGGTTCGGTCGGACGCCTCATCATTGGGCCAGCGCTGGCGGACTTTTTTGAACGCTATCCCGAAATCGAACTGGAACTCGGCTGCACCGACCGCCCGGTCGACCTGGTACACGAAGGCATCGACTGCGTGATCCGCGGCGGCGACATCTACGACGAGTCGCTGGTGGCGCGCAAGCTTGGCGAATTCCAGATGAAGACCTTTGCCGCGCCATCCTACCTGGCGAAGTACGGCAAGCCCGAAACGCTGGACGAACTGGAACGGCATTACTTCATCAACTTCGCATCGCCGAAAACCGGCAAGATCTATCCGTTTTTCTATGAAAAGGGCGAGGAGCTGGTCAGCGTGCAGGGTCGCCGCCGCATCGCGATCAACGACTTCGACACCTGCGCGGTCGCGGCCTGTGCCGGCGTCGGCCTGATCCAGCTGTCCGACTTCGTCGCGGACGAACTGGTCGCTTCCGGCAAGCTGGTGCCGGTACTGGAAAATCACCTATCCGAAAAAGTGCCGGTCTGGATACTGTATCCGCCGAACCGGCATCTCTCCACCAAGGTCCGCGCGTTTGCGGAATGGACAGCGGAGCTGTTTGCGCAGACCGGATTCCACACGCCGCAGCGCTGACCTCTCAGAATCCGGACCCGGGCGTTTTCAGGAAGGCGATTTCTTCCGGCGTGGAACTGCGGCCGAGAATCGCATTGCGATGCGGGAAGCGGCCAAAGCGTTCGATGATGTCGCGGTGACGCACCGCGAAATTGAGGAAACCTGCAAAGGTTTCCTTCAACGGTTCCGGCGCCTCGCGCCACAATTGCTCGAACAATTGCACCGATTGCGTTTGATGCGCAATCGACTCGGCATGCTCGAGCGGAAGGTAAAAGAAGACGCGTTGAATCGGCCGCAGCTTGCGATCCAGGCCGCGCGCCAGGCCATCCAGACTCCAGCGCAACGCCAGCGCGTCGTACGCGAAGGATTGCGCCTGTCCGCGGTGGATATTGCGCGGAAACTGGTCGGTCAACAGGATCAAGGCCAGCAGGCTGGACGGCGTGGCAGCCCATTCGTCACGCTCGCCGCCAGCCGCGGCGGCAAGATCGTCGGTGAAGCGAGCGGCAATTTCACGGTCGGTTGCCTCGCTCTTGCCCCACCACAGGCGGCCCTTCTGCTGTGCCACACAGCCATCGTCCGTGTCGGTGTCGAACCAGAACGCAAGAATGGACTCGGGATTGTGCATGCGGCTGCCGTGATCAAGAAACATGCTGTGACTGTACTAGCCTCAGGCCGTGGTATCAATATTCTTGCCCAGGTATTCCGGCAGGTTCGGCACACTCGGGGCCTGGCTGATCGAATCGATCAGGCTGGCCGCCTGCTTGCCCTGCATCTGCAGGGTTTTCCGCAATGTTGCAATGCCTGCCGCCTGATTCTGCCGGTCCTGCACTTCTGCCGCTGACAGGCTGGCGACGCTGCTGGTGGTGTCCATATTGGCCTCTCCGGAAAATGCGCGAACCGCGCCATATCCAGGTTAACGGCAGCAAGCTTGCGCTTCTTTACACCCATGCCGGCAATTTTTACAGCAAGACGCCTGCCGCACGCCGAACAGCAGCGGCAAGCGTAGCGTTTGCTCCGCTTCATTTGATAAACGACAACTTTTTAACTTGGCCGTTGTCTGACCTCACAAGCAAGCCCACGCTGCGATTGCAAAGATGCCCATGACGACAATGCGTTCCATCCCCTACCTTCGATGCACGGAAAGACTGATGCTTTTTCTCCTCAGCCTGCTGTTAGCCGCCTGCGCTTCGTTACCCGATGTGCAGTATCTGAACGCGTCGCTCGACACGCAAAATGTGCCGACGATCAAGGCGGCAAACGGCGCCGAGCTATCCGACCGTAAGGCCGCTTCGCTGCTGGCGCAACGTCTGCAGACCGCAAAAGTCGATCTGCCGGACCTTGCCGCGCTGGAGGAAGCGGCAACCAACAGTCCCCTGATCGCCGGCAACAAGCTCACGCTGCTGAACGACGGGCCGCAGACGATTGCGGCGATGATCGCGGCAATCAAGACGGCAAAGGACAACGTCAATCTCGAAACCTACATCTTTGACGAAGGCATGCTGGGAGAGGAATTTTCCAATCTGCTGATCCAGAAGCAGCAGGCCGGCGTGCAAGTCAACATCATCTACGACGGCGTCGGCAGCCTGTCGACGCCGCCGGAATTCTTCAAGAAACTGCACGATGCCGGCATCAGCCTGGTCGAGTTCAATCCGGTCAATCCGCTCAAGCGCTTCGGCCGCGACTGGCGCCTGAACAACCGCGACCATCGCAAGATCCTGGTGGTGGACGGCAAGGTCGCCTTCACCGGCGGCATCAATATCAGCGACGACTATTCGTCGGGTTCGCTGTTTCGCTCGAAATCCAGGGACAAATCTCATCTGGGCTGGCGCGATACCCATGTGCGCGTCGAGGGGCCGGCCGTCGCGTCCTTCCAGTGGCTGTTCCTGCAAACCTGGGTCAACCAGAAAGGCGTGGAACTGAAACACGCCAACTATTTTCCGCAACTGCAGCCGGCTGGCAACCAGATCGTGCGCGTGATCGGCAGCGAGCCCGGCGGCAATTACGAAACCTACAAGGCCTACGTACTGGCCATGCAGGAAGCGAAAGTCTCGATCCATGTCACGAACGCGTATTTCGTCCCGGACAAACAGCTGGTCGATGCACTGATCGGCGCGGCGCAGCGCGGCGTCGACGTCAAGATCATCTTTCCTGGCGTCTCCGATGCGGGACTGGTGCGCTTCGCGACGCAATCCTTTTATACGCAGCTGCTCAAGGGCGGCGTGCGCGTGTACGAGTTGCAGGCTTCCGTGCTGCACGCGAAGACAGCCGTCATCGACGGCTACTGGTCTACCGTCGGCTCCACCAATCTCGACATGCGCAGCTTCCTGCACAATCGTGAAGTCAACATGATCGCGCTCGATGCCCCGTTCGGCGCCATCATGGAAAGCACCTTCAACGAAGACCTGAAAAATTCCGTCGAAATCACCGCGGAAAAATGGGAGCAGCGCCCCTTCACGCACCGGGTCGGCGAATGGCTAGCGCGGCGTTTCGGCTACTGGCTATGAACGACCGGCATAACTTGTCGCAATGTTTCCATCACGGCATTGCCATGCAGGGCATGATCGGCGGAAAATACGGGCTACCGCCCGCCGGACGCATTTGTCGGCCGTACCGCCGCCCGATATTGACCTGCGCCTCGCTTTAACGTCGTTGCCATCATGATTTCCCACTCGTTTACCGTTGCTCAGCGCGATGCCCGTCGAGCGCCGCGCCTGCTGTTTCGCCGCCCTGCCGTGCTGCATATCGACGAACGTCACGCCGTTGCGGCCAGAACGCTGGATATTTCAATGGAAGGCATTTGCATACAGGCCGACGTGTCACTGCCCGTCGATTTTTTCTGCACGGTGGAATTCAATGCCTCCTATACTGCGGAACCGATCACGCTGCGCTTGCGCGGTCGAGTCGCCTATTGCGTGCTGGCCGGCGCCGCTGGTTTCCGCATCGGCTTCCATCTCCCGTCGCTGGACCCGCTGGCGAAAAAGCACGTGGAACACATCCTGTCGATGCAGAAATTCTGACGCGCGATCGCCTTTCCGCTTCTCTGTCACAATAAGCCTTTTACATTCGGCTTGAGCGAGCGACGATGGCGCAAGCGTGCATCGATCGCCTGTCCACCGCCGCTTCAGGAAACCTGATGACCGCCCCCGTTCCCCCTCCACGCGCTGACCACCTCGATGGGTTGCCGCTGGCAAATTCCTTCGCTTCGCTGCCACCCGCGCATTACACGATGCTGATGCCGACGCCGTTGCCAGACCCGTATCTGGTGTGCGCCAGTCCCGCCGCCGCCGCGCTGATCGGACTCGAGGCGGAACACATGCGGACCAAGGTCTTCATCGAAACGTTTACCGGCAACCGCATGCCAGACGGCGCGCAACCGCTGGCCGCCGTCTACTCGGGCCACCAGTTCGGCGTATGGGCCGGCCAACTCGGCGACGGGCGCGCCATCCTGCTCGGCGATACGCCGGCGCCGGCCGAACCGTTCGCGCATCGCCTCGAACTGCAGCTCAAGGGCGCGGGATTGACGCCCTACTCCCGCATGGGAGACGGCCGCGCGGTGCTGCGTTCGTCGATACGGGAATTCCTGTGTTCGGAAGCGATGGCCGCGCTCGGCATCCCGACCACGCGGGCGTTGTGCGTGACGGGCTCCGATCAATTGGTGATGCGCGAGCAGCCTGAAACCTCCGCCGTCGCGACGCGGCTCGCGCCCAGCTTCATCCGCTTCGGCTCCTTCGAACACTGGTTCTACAATGACAAGCCGGAACAGCTGAAGGTACTGGCCGATTACGTGCTGGATAACTTCTATCCGCAGTTGAAGGACGCCGACAATCCCTACAAGGCGCTGTTGACCGAGGCAACGCTGCGCACCGCGCAGATGATCGCGCACTGGCAGGCGGTCGGCTTCATGCACGGCGTGATGAACACAGACAACATGTCGATCCTCGGCCTGACGCTGGACTACGGTCCCTTCGGTTTCATGGAAGCGTTCAATGCGCGCCACATCTGCAACCACACCGACCGGCAGGGGCGCTATTCATATGGTAATCAACCGCGCATCGGCGAATGGAATTGCTATGCGCTGGGCCAGGCGCTGCTGCCGCTGATCGGCGAAGTGTCGGAGGTACAGACCGCTCTGGCCATCTACAAGCCCGCTTTCGCCGAAAAGTATCTTGCGTTAATGCGTGCCAAGCTGGGGTTGCGCACCGCCGAGAACGAGGACGGCGCATTGCTCGACGCGATGTTTGCGGCGCTGCAGGACAGCCATGTCGATTACCCATCCTTCTTCCGCAAGCTGGGGGATTTGCAACTCGACCGGCCGCAAGCGGACGAGGCGCTGCGCGACCTGTTCATTGACCGCGCCGCCTTCGACAGCTGGGCGGTACAATATCGCGCGCGGCTGCGACGGGAAGGCAGCGACGATGCCGAACGCAGCGTTGCAATGCACGCGGTCAACCCCAAATATGTGCTGCGAAACTATCTTGCCCAGATAGCAATCGAAAAGGCGCAGAAGAAAGACTTTTCCGAAATTGAACGCCTGCTGCGCGTGCTGGAGAAACCCTACGACGAGCAGCCGGAAAACGAACGTTACGCCGCCCTACCGCCCGACTGGGCCAACGACCTGGAAGTGAGCTGTTCATCATGATCGAGAAAGTTGTGAAGACCGACGCCGAGTGGCGCGAAATGCTGGATGACGAGCAGTACGATGTGACGCGCCATGCCGCCACCGAAGCGCCGTTCAGCGGCCGCTACTGGGACCACCATGAGCCCGGCATCTATACTTGCGTGTGCTGCGGCACGCCGCTGTTCGCGTCCGACGCCAAGTTCGAATCCGGCTGCGGCTGGCCCAGCTATTTCAAGGCGCTGAACCCGGCGATGGTGAAGGAAAAGCGCGACCTCAGCTACGGCATGGTGCGCACCGAGATTATCTGCAACGTCTGTGACGCGCATCTGGGACACGTCTTCAACGACGGCCCGCCACCGACCGGCCTGCGTTATTGCATCAACTCGGCATCGTTGAGCTTTTCGCCGATGCCTGAACTGAAATAGAAGAGAGATAAGAACCCGTCATGAAATTCCTGTTCGATCTATTCCCGGTCATCCTCTTCTTCGGCGTTTTCAAGTGGGGCGAAGGCCACACCGATGCGGCGCAAGGCGTGGCGCAGCAATACCTGTCGATGCTGGTATCCGACGGCCAGGTTACGGCCGCGCAGGCACCCATCCTGCTGGCAACCGCGATTGCGATCATCGCGACTTTCCTGCAGATCGGTTACGTCATGGCGCGCGGCCGCAAGGTCGATACCAATTTGTGGATTTCGCTGGTGATCATCGGCATTTTCGGCGGCGCGACGATCTATTTCCACAATGAAGCCTTCATCAAGTGGAAGCCGACCGTGCTGTACTGGTGTTTTGCCGCGGTGCTGCTGTTCAGCCAGATGGTCCTGAAGAAAAACCTGATCCGCGCGATGATGGAGAAACAGATGGGCCTGCCGGAGCCGATGTGGCGCAAGGTTAACCTGTCATGGGTTGCCTTCTTCATCGCGATGGGCCTGCTGAACCTGTACGTTGCCTTCAATTTCTCGCTCAACAGCTGGGTCAACTTCAAGCTGTTTGGCGGCATGGGGCTGATGTTCGCGTTCATCGTGGTGCAAAGCCTGGTGCTGTCCAAGCACATGACGGATCCGCAGCAATGAGCGACCGTATTTCCCGCATCCGCGGCCGGCTGGCTGAAACCTTTTCGCCGCTGGAATGTCAGCTGGAAGACGAGTCGGCCTTGCACGCAGGCCATGCCGGCGCTGCCTCAGGCGGCGGCCATTTCCGCCTGCGCATTGTTTCCGACAAATTTGAAAATCACGGCCGCATTGCGCGGCACCGCCTGGTGTATGATTGCCTCGGTGACATGATGCAGACCGAAATCCATGCATTGGCCATTACCGCCCTGACGCCTTCCGAAGTCTGAGAGCGCCACGACCGAACGCCCGTCATACACAACAATAACTTTTTCTTCCCTTAGGAATTTTTATGATCTTGAAACCTGCTCGTTTGCTGGTGGTATTACTCGCATCTGCCGCCCTGCCAGCCATGGCGCAAAACCTGGCTGTCGTGAACGGCAAGCCGGTACCGTCTTCCCGTGCCGACCTGATGGTCAAGCAGATCACTGCGCAAGGCCAGCAACAAGACACGCCGGAACTGCGCAACATGGTCAAGGATGAACTGATCAACCGCGAAATCCTGGTGCAGGAAGCGGACAAGCTGGGCCTCGGCACCAAGCCCGAAGTCAAGACCCAGATCGATATCGCGCGCCAGTCGATCCTGATCCGCGCATTGGTAGCCGATTACCTGAAGAAAAATCCGGTCAAGGATGCCGACGTCAAGGCCGAATACGACAAGTACAAGGCGCAGGCCGGTGACAAGGAATATCACGTGCGTCACATCCTGGTC
>DATMTZ010000234.1:0-2580 GCA_035563975.1 Oxalicibacterium sp.
AGCCGGCCAGCAGCGCAACCGACACCACCAGCACCAGCAGCAGACCGCCGAGGCGCAACGGCCAATCCATGTTCGGCCGCGGAATCGAATGACGGAAGGTCAGCACCGCGCCATCGGCCAGTTTTGCCTGGCCGACCAGGAACACGATAGGCGGGCCGGCGTAGTCGCGGCGATCAGGCGGAGCAGGGAGTTCGCCTGCTTCACGCTCTTCATCCGGCGGCGGATGCGGGCCGAAGACCAGTTCCTTGGTATGCCTGACGTTATGCCGGATCGACAGCACCTGGATCGGCAGCGGCTCACCCAGCTCTTTGCGGATGCGCGCGATGAAGGCGCGCGCATCGTCGGAATCGACGCCGCCGCCGGCGCGCCAGGGCTCATCCAGCCGCAGCGAAGTCGGCGGAATATTCAGGGCGCGCAACAGTCGTTCGCGCTCGCCCGGTCCGGCATGTTCGATGATCGAAATGAAACCAGCCACGCGCTGCGCGGTATAGGTGCCGCGCAAGCGCTCGCCGAGCCGCACGCGGTCGTCCAGCATCAGCCAGAAACCCACGGTTTGCGCAGCGATCAGGCCCGCCAGCAGCGCCAGCAGGATTTGGCCGAACAAGGTGCGCGGCAGCAGCTTCATGCGTGACGCTCTACGCTCGCGTTCAGCATGTAGCCTTCGTTGCGCACGGTCTTGATCAGCGGTTCTTCGCTGTCGTCGCCGAGCCGCCGGCGCAGGCGGCTGATCATCACATCGATGGTACGGTCGAACGGCCCTGCCTCGCGGCCGGAAAAAATCTCGAGCAACTGGTCGCGCGACAGCACGCGCTGCGGATGCTCGGCCAGCGCCTTCAGCAAACGGAACTCGCCGGACGACAGCGAGACGACCACGCCGTTGGCGTCGACCAGATGATGCGCATTCAGATCGAGTATCCAGCTCGCGAAATGCAGCGCCCGGGCCGGCGCACTGACCGCACCGCTTTCGCCCGAGCGGCGCAGGATGTTCTTGACGCGCGCCAGCAGCTCGCGCGGGATGAAAGGCTTGTGAATGTAATCGTCGGCGCCCATTTCAAGGCCGATGATGCGATTGAACTCGTCGCCGCTGGCAGTCAGCATCAGGATGGGCAGCGAGGATTTGCTGCGCAGCTTGCGGCACAGCGCCAGCCCGTCCTCGCCGGGCAGCATCAGGTCAAGGATGACGAGGTCCACCGGATGCCGCTCCAGCTGCTCCTGCATTTGCACGCCGTCGCTCGCCAGCAGCACGCCGTAGCCCCAGCCACCGAGGTATTCATGCAGCAGCTGGCGCAATTCGGGGTCGTCGTCGACCACCAGTATCTTCTTCTCCATCGATATCCTCGTCGTACCAGGGTGAAGAATAGCTGCCTCGCGCCGCCACGGTTCGTCGGCAACATTATTTTTAGCCAATATTTACCTTGTATTTACAAAAAAGGCGCGCTTCGTAATATTGCATTTACATCCTGCCGGTGTAATGACACACATCCCGAGACCTCACAGGATGCCAACATGAAGAAAAACCACATCCCCGTTCTGCGCGCTTTCCTTGCCGGCACTGCCAGTGCCGTGCTGACCTTTGCCCTCGCCTCGCCGGCTTCGGCGGCGTCTGACGCGCATTCAAAAATGGCGCACAATTGGGCCGAGCGCCAGGCGCATTTACAGGCGCATCTGGCCAAGGAAGCGGACCATCTCGGCATCACGGCCGCGCAACAGGCACAATGGCAGGCTTACGCCAACGCGGTCGAAAGCCCGACCGGCAACGTGCACAAGCTGCCGCCGGATGCAGATGCCGCATCCATCGTGCGCCAGCGCGCAGACATGGCCGCGGGCCATGCAGCAAAACTGGTGCGGATCGCCGATGCAGCGGCAGCCTTGCAGGCGGTGCTGACGCAGGAACAGCGCGGCACCTTCGCACGCATGGTGCGGCATGCCGGACCGCACGGCTGGCGTGAAGCGCGCGACCGGGATCGTCCGCATCCCGAAGATGGCGGTCCTGCGGGTGCAGCCGAGTAGCATGCTGCAAGGCAGACCGATGCGGTCTTTTTGAACGGAACATCATCATGAAACTCTCGAAACCTCTCTTTACGCTGGCGGCGCTGATGGCAATGGCAGCGAGCGTGCCGGCGTGGGCGGACCACGGCCACTACCACGGCGGCGCCCGCGTCGGCGTGGTGATCGGCACACCGGGATACTGGCATTATCGCGACCCGTATTTCTATCCGCCGTATCCTTATCCCTATCCTTACTACGCTTATCCACCAGTCGTGGTAACGCCGCCCGCACCGCCGACCTATATCGAACAGGCGCCGGCTGCCCAGTCCCAACCCCAGCCGTCTAACGACTGGTACTACTGCCACAAGCCGGACGGCTACTACCCGTACGTCAAACAATGCCCGGGCGGCTGGCAGCGCGTGGCGCCGCAACCGTCTCCACAACCTTGATCGCGTTTGAAAGAAAATTATGTCGCCATTGATAAAAACCAGCGCTCTGCTTACCGGCGTGCTCGCACTGTCCGCGTGCACCACCATGCCGACCGGCCCGAGCGTTCTCGTGTTGCCTGGCACCGGCAAGAGCTTCGACCAG
>DATMTZ010000235.1:0-9613 GCA_035563975.1 Oxalicibacterium sp.
GATGCACCCGTAAAAAAAGCCCGGTGATCCGGGCTTTTTCGTTTGCAGCGGAACGTATCAGACGAAATGGCAAACGTAGTCCAGCGTCTCGATCGTCTCGATATCGAAGCTGGAATTGGCCGGCACGTCGAACTTCTGGCCGCCTTCGTAGCTTTGCCAGTCGGATGCGCCGGCCAGCTTGATGCGGCATTTGCCGGCATTCAATTCCATGATTTCCGCAGCGCCGGTATTGAACTTCAGCGTCGACGGGAAGATCACGCCGATGGTTTTCTTGGTGCCGTCCGCGAACAGCACGGTGTGCGATACGCACTTGCCGTCAAAATAGATGTTGGCCTTTTTGACGACGGAAACATTATCGAATTGAGTGGTCATGATGTGGTCTTTGATGGAAAAACGTTACTTGTTGTCTTTTTCGAGGCGCGGCAGCGCGACCGACGAATTGCCCGCCAGCAGGCCGGCATTGCTGTAGATGCCAAGCTTCTGGCGCGTGTCGGTGATATCGAGATTGCGCATCGTCAGCTGGCCGATGCGGTCGGCCGGCGAGAACGGCGCGTCTTCCACCTTTTCCATCGACAGGCGCTCCGGCGCATAGGTCAGGTTCGGCGACTCGGTGTTCAGGATCGAATAGTCGTTGCCGCGGCGCAGTTCGATCGTCACTTCGCCGGTGATCGCGCGCGCGACCCAGCGCTGCGAGGCTTCGCGCAGCATGATGGCCTGCGGATCGAACCAGCGGCCTTGGTACAGCAGGCGGCCCAGCTTGCGGCCGTTGTCGCGGTATTGCTCGATGGTGTCTTCGTTGTGGATGCCGGTCACCAGGCGTTCGTATGCGATGAACAGCAGCGCCAAGCCCGGCGCCTCGTAGATGCCGCGGCTCTTTGCTTCGATGATGCGGTTCTCGATCTGGTCGCTCATGCCGAGGCCGTGGCGGCCGCCGATGCGGTTGGCTTCCATGATCAGGTCGACCAGGCTGGAGTAGGTAACGCCGTTCAGCGCGACCGGGCGGCCTTCCTCGAAGCGCACCGTGACTTCCTCGCGCTTGACTTCGACATCATCGCGCCAGAACGCGACGCCCATGATCGGCTGCACGATCTTCATGCCGCTGTTCAGGTGCTCCAGATCCTTCGCTTCGTGCGTGGCGCCCAGCATGTTGGAATCGGTCGAATACGCCTTTTCGACCGACATCTTGTAGTCGAAGCCGGACTTGATCAGGAACTCGGACATTTCCTTGCGGCCGCCGAGCTCGTTGATGAAGGTGTCGTCCAGCCACGGCTTGTAGATGCGCAGCGACGGATTCATCAGCAGGCCGTAGCGGTAGAAGCGCTCGATGTCGTTGCCCTTGAAGGTGCTGCCGTCACCCCAGATGTCGACCTTGTCTTCCTTCATCGCGGCGACCAGCATGGTGCCGGTGACAGCGCGGCCCAGGGGCGTGGTGTTGAAATAGGTGACGCCGGCGGTCGTGATGTGGAAGGCGCCGCTTTGCAGCGCCGCGATGCCTTCGGCGGCCAGTTGTTCGCGGCAATCAATCAGGCGTGCCTGTTCCGCGCCGTATTGCAGGGCTTTTTTCGGAATGGCGTCGTAGTCCGGCTCGTCGGGCTGGCCGAGGTTGGCGGTGTAGGCGTAGGGTTGCGCGCCTTTCTGCTTCATCCAGTGCAGCGCGGCACTGGTATCGAGGCCGCCGGAAAAGGCGATGCCCACTTTCTGGTTGACGGGAACGGACTGGAGAATGGTTGACATGATGTGCTTCTGATGGAGATGAATGTGTAAGTGCTAAAGATGTCAGCTCAGTTTGCCGAGCACCAGGTATTCGAGCAGCGCCTTCTGCACGTGCAGGCGGTTTTCTGCCTCGTCCCAGACGACCGATTGCGGGCCGTCGATGACTTCCGCCGCAACTTCTTCGCCGCGGTGCGCCGGTAGGCAGTGCATGAACAGCGCATCCGGCTGTGCACGCTGCATCTTGGCGGCATCGACGATCCAGCCGTCGAAGGCTTTCAGGCGCGCGGCGTTTTCTTCCTCGAAGCCCATGCTGGTCCAGACGTCGGTCGTGACCAGATGCGCGCCGGTGCAGGCGTCGGATGGCGAAGCATGCACGGTGTAGTGCGTGTTGCCGGGTGCCACCAGCGACGGGTCGATGTCGTAGCCGCGCGGCGTCGATACCTGCACGTGGAAATCGAAGACCTCGGCCGCCTGCAGCCACGAATACAGCATGTTGTTGGCGTCGCCAACCCACGCCACCGTCTTGCCCTTGATCGAGCCGCGCTGCTCGATGTAGGTGAAGACGTCGGCCAGCACCTGGCAGGGATGGTGTTCGTTGGTCAGGCCGTTGATCACCGGCACGCGCGAGTTGGCGGCAAAGCGCTCGATGATGTCCTGACCAAAGGTGCGGATCATGATGATGTCGCACATGCGGGACATCACCTGCGCCGCATCTTCCACCGGTTCGCCGCGGCCCAGCTGGCTGTCGCGCGTGTTCAGGTAGATCGCGGCGCCGCCAAGCTGGTGCATGCCGGCTTCGAAGGACAGCCGCGTGCGGGTCGAATTTTTTTCGAACACCATCACCAGCGTGCGGTCCGCCAGCGGATGGTAAGGCTCGTAATTCTTGAATTTCCGCTTGATGACGCGCGTGCGTTCGATCAGATACTCGAACTCGTCCAGCGTCAGGTCGGAGAATTGCAGAAAGTGTTTGATTGCCATAACGAAAACGGCGGCGAGGTTGGCGCCTGCCGCCGAGTGTTGTAACTGCTTCAATTATAAGGGAATTTCACCCTAAAAAGCCACCTTGAACGAATGGGTGGCGTTCTGCGCGCCCGCTAGTACAGCTTTTGCGAGGACTCGTGCAGCAATTGCAGGTACAACTGGTGCCGCATGGGCGCGATCGCGCCGGCCGCGACAGCCGTGCGTATCGCGCAATCGGGTTCGTTGATGTGATGGCAGTTGTAGAACTTGCAGTTGCCGAGATAAGGCTGGAATTCCGGAAAGGCGCGTTCCAGCATGCCTTCGGTCAGGTGATACAGGCCGAATTCCTGAAAGCCGGGCGAATCGATGATGCTGGTCTGTTCGTCGATCGCGTACAGGCGCGTGAAGGTGGTGGTGTGCTTGCCGGTATCGAGCGCTTCCGAAATTTCGCGCACCGCGATATCGGCATCCGGCACGATCAGGTTGATCAGCGAGGATTTGCCCATGCCGGATTGCCCGATCAGGATGGTCGACTGATTCTGCAGCAGCGGCATCAGGGCGGCGCGTGCAGCCTCGGGCTGCGTCCGTGCCGACACTTCATGCACCGGATAGCCGAGGCCCGCATACAGCGCGGCGCGGGTGCGCGCCTTGTCCAGCGCGTCGGTGACGTCGATCTTGTTCAGGACCAGGTGTGCTTTGATGCCGGCCGCCTCCGCCGCCACCAGCGCGCGCGAGACCAGGTCGTCGGAAAATCCCGGCTCGGTCGCGATCACGATGAAGAGCTGCGTGACATTGGCTGACAGCAGCTTGGATTTGTACTGGTCCGAGCGGTACAGCAGCGTCTTGCGCCCGGCGATCGCTTCGATCACGGCCTGGTCGTTCGACGTGCGTTTCAGATGAACGATATCGCCGACGGCGACATCACTCTTCTTGCCGCGCGTGACGCATTGCAGCTTTTCGTCGCCGGCCTGCGCCAGATAGTGGCGGCCGTGCGCCGCAATGATGGTGGCGTTCAGTTCCGTCATCAATCCGCCGCGCTGGTGTCGAACAGCGCATCGACCTTGGCGGCGCAGATGAAGTCATTGATCGACAGGCCGCCGCGGCCGCCGTTGACCGAATGCGTGTTGTAGCGCACGGTGCAACGGTTGTAGGCGACGGTCATCTCGGGGTGATGGTCCTCGGTATGCGCAATCCACGCAATTGCATTGACGAAAGCCATCGTACGGTAATAGTTCCTGAAGTCGAACTGCCGCACGATGCTGTCGCCATCCCTGCGCCATTGCGTGACGAGGGCGAGGCCGGCTGCGACCCCGTCGGCATCCAGCGCCTGGGTTTGCGGCGAACAGCGTTGTGCGAGCAGGTCGGCGGTGTTCATGTCAGCTGGCCAGCAGACGGTTGATGCGCACCGAGGCAGGCGGATGCGAGTCGTAGAACGCCGAATGCAGCGGGTCGGGCGTCAGTGTCGACGCGTTGTCTTCATACAGCTTGACCAGCGCGGAGACCAGATCCTGCGAGTTGGTGTACTGCGCGGCGAAGGCGTCGGCTTCGAATTCGTGCTTGCGCGAACCGAGCGAAGTCAGCGGCGAAAACAGGAAGGAGAACACCGGCAGGATCAGCGCGAACAGCAGCAGCGCCATTGCGTCGTTGCTGGCATCCAGCATCGGCTCCACGCCGAGGCCGGTAAAGAACCAGGTCTGGGTCTTCAGGTAACCGAGCAGCGCGAGAAAGCCGAGCGAAGCAGCGAACATCACGACGATGCGCTTGACGATGTGCTTCAGCTTGAAGTGGCCGAGCTCGTGCGCCAGCACGGCTTCAATCTCGTTCGGCGCCAGGCGTTCCAGCAGCGTGTCGAAGAACACGATGCGCTTGGCGGCGCCGAAACCGGAGAAGTAAGCATTGCCGTGCGCGCTGCGGCGTGAACCGTCCATCACGAACAGGCCGGCTGCGGAAAAGCCGACGCGCTTCATCAGGTTCTCGATGCGAGCGCGCAAGCTGTCGTCTTCCAGCGGTTTGAATTTATTGAACAGCGGCGCGATGAACAGCGGGAACAGCACCAGCATCAGCAGCTGGAATCCGCACCACACGATCCACGCGTATAGCCACCACAGCGCGCCGGATTTTTCCATCAGGATCAGCACGACCCACACCAGGCCCAAGCCGATCGCCAGCGAGATCGCCGAGCTCTTCATCAGGTCCGAGAAAAACAGTGCAGGCGTCATGCGGTTGAAGCCGAAGCGCGCTTCCAGTACGAACTGGCGGAAGTAATCGAAGGGAAGTTCGACCGCGCCCGAAATGACGGCGAACGCCAGCACCAGTGCCAACTGATAGCGGTAACCGGGGCCAAAGACCTCCAGCGCGTGCACCGACAGCCATTGCAGTCCGCCCATCAGCGTGAAACCGATCAGCACCGCCGCGTTCAGCAGATGCACAAACAGCGAAAACTTGGTTTTCGCAATCGTGTATGCCGCAGCCTTCTGGTGCGCTTGCAGCGGAATGCGCCCGGCGAACTGGGCCGGCACGGCGTTGCGGTTGGCCAGGATGTGGCGCACATGGCGGGAAGCGAGCCAGAACCGCACGACCAGCGAGGCGAGCAGAAAGCCGGTGAATAAAACGGTGAACGCAAGTGATGACATTCTTGTCCTGTGAGAAAATGGCGCATTGCGCAATGAGGAAATCAATTATGTCACAAGCCACCGAGCAGCCGTCGCCATCCGCCGCGCCGGCGCGTCCGAATGAATTCAATCTGGTGTGGGTCGATATGGAAATGACCGGGCTCGATCCGGATACCGACCGCATCATCGAAGTCGCGGTGGTCGTAACGGATTCCGAGTTGAATATCCTGGGTGAAGGACCGGTATTCGCGATCCACCAGCCGGATGAAGTGCTGGACAAGATGGATGCGTGGAACAAGGGCACGCACGGTCGCTCCGGCCTGATCGATCGCGTGAAGACATCGACCGTGACGGAAGCGGATGCCGAAGCGGCGCTGATCGAGTTCCTGAAAAAATACGTACCGAACGGCAAGTCGCCGATGTGCGGCAACACGATCTGCCAGGACCGCCGCTTCATGGCGCGCGGCATGCCGAAACTGGAAGCGTTTTTCCACTACCGCAATCTGGACGTGTCGACACTGAAGGAATTGTGCAAGCGCTGGAAGCCGGAAATCGCGACGGGTTTCAAGAAGCATCAGAAGCACACGGCGCTGGCCGACATCATCGAGTCGATCGAAGAACTGCGCTATTACCGCGAGCATTTCATCAAGGAATAAGAACGGCACAGCGAAAAAGAAAAGGCGTTCTCCGGAACGCCTTTTTTATTGCTGCAGCATCGCGCGGATACCTGTCCTGCATTTTCTGCGAACCGTGTTTTACTCTTCTGATGGCTCTGCACCGCAACACTTCTTGTACTTCTTTCCGCTTCCGCACGGGCAGGGATCGTTGCGGCCGACTTTCGGTTCGTCGCGCTGCACCGTCTTGACGGCAGATTTGCGGCGCGGCAGCCAGAAGCGGTGGATTTCAGGTATCGCGGCTTCGATTTCCACCGTCAGCTTGTGGCATTTCAGCGGATTGTCGACCAGCGTTAGTTCCTCTTCCTCGATTTCTTCCGCACCGAGCAGGTAGATCGGACGCATCAGCGGCGCCAGGTTCGATTCGTAGATCGGCTCCCATTCGTCCGCGCGCAGGTTCATGCCTTCGGTGAAGCCCCAGGCCCACGCCTCGCCGTCGAGCACCGGCTTGCCTTCCCATTCGTGTTCGCAGAACAGCGGCTCGTATTCCTTCGGTGCGACTTCCAGCGTGATCGCGATTTCATTCATGAAGCGCGCGATCAGGCCGACGATGCGGTCGTGCTCCTTGTCGGTCTTGAACTTCGGCGCCGCCTCTTCCTCTGCGCCCCAGACCTGCGGCAGCCATTCGGCCAGCGGCACTTCTTCGGGGCCGATCACCAGCGCCGTCAGGAAGCCGTGCAGCGAATCCATCGTCATGCAGTCGTCGGCGGTGCGGTCGGACAGCAGGAAGCTGTCGAGTTCGTTGAATTCCTTGTCGGAAAGCGGCTGGTCGAGTTGCATGACGATAAGAGGAAGGCAGATGCGAGAGGCGACAGTGTAGCAGCATGACCCGGCATTGAACCTGCGATTCGCCGCGCTGGACGCGACGCACCGTACAATGCGGGCCATGAACGCATCCGCCAGCACTTCCTTTTTCTCGCTTACACCCGATTGCCTGCTCGACGCGCTGGAAAGCGTAGGCCTGTACAGCGATGGTCGGCTGCTCGCGCTCAACAGTTATGAAAACCGCGTGTACCAGGTCGGTATTGACGGCGGTGCGCCGGTGATCGTCAAGTTCTACCGGCCCGCACGCTGGAGCGACGACGCGATCCTGGAGGAGCACGCCTTCGTCGACGAGATGGCGGCACAGGAAATCCCGGTGGTGCCTGCGATGTCGCTCGACGGCAAGACCTTGCACCGTTTCCAGGATTTTCGCTTCGCCGTGTTTCCGCGCCACGGCGGACGTGCGCCCGAGCTTGGCGACCCCGCCACGCTGGAATGGATGGGACGCTTCATCGGCCGCATCCACGCGGTCGGCGGCACGCGCGCCTTTCACCACCGGCCGGTCTTGAATGTCGACACCTTCGGCGACGGGCCGCGCGCTTATCTGCTGGAACGCGATTTCATTCCGCCGGAGTTGCTGGAAGCCTATCGCAGCGTCAGTGCGCAGGCGCTGGATGGCGTGCGGCATTGCTATGCGCGCGCCGCCGATGTGCGCGGCTTGCGCCTGCATGGCGACTGCCACGTCGGCAATGTGCTGTGGACGGATGCCGGTCCGCATTTCGTCGACTTCGACGATGCGCGCACAGGACCGGCGATGCAGGATTTATGGATGTTGCTGTCTGGCGAGCGCGCCGAGCGCGTGCGGCAACTGAGCGATCTGTTGGCCGGTTACGAAGACTTCATGGAATTCGATCCGCGCGAACTGCACCTGATCGAAGCCTTGCGCACCCTGCGCCTGATTCATTACTCGGCTTGGCTGGCGCAGCGCTGGGACGATCCGGCCTTCCCGGTTGCCTTCCCATGGTTCAACACGCTGCGTTACTGGCAGGACCGGATTCTGGAGTTGCGGGAACAGGTCGCGCTGATGGATGAAGCGCCGTTGTGGCCGGCCTGAAACGCCCTCACGCCTGCTTATTTCGAGCGGCAGCCAGGCTGGCGAAACGCAGCAGTACCGAAGCCGCCGCCGCGGTCGGCACCACTTCGCGCCGCTTGGCGCCGGCATCGATACCGCGAGAAGCGAGATCTTCGCCCATGCGATCGAAGTAGGCACGCATCGTCTTCTCGTCGAATTCCGGGTGGAATTGCACACCCCAGCTATGCCGCCCTACGCGGAAGGCCTGGTGCGGGTCGAAGGCATTGCGGGCCAGCAGCGTTGCTTCCGGCGGCAGGCTGCGCACGCTCTGGCTGTGCACGACATTTCCCATGAAGTGCTCGGGCAGGTCGGCGAACAGCGGGTCGCTGGCGGCAGCCGGCGTCTTGTCGATGGCGACGCTGCCGATTTCCATGCCTTGCGAGTGATAGGCCACTTCGCCGCCGAGCGCATCTGCCAGCAGCTGGTGGCCGTAGCAGATGCCGAGCAGCGGGATTTCTTGCCGATGTGCGTCGCTCAGCCACGCGGCCAGCCGTTCGCTCCACGGCGCGCGGTCGGTGACCATCGCATGCGAGCCGGTCACGATGGCCGCTGCGGTGTTGTCGAGCTGCGGCAGCGCCGCTGCCTTGCGGGCATCGACCACCGTGATCGACAACGCATCGCCGACGCCGCGTGTGATCCAGTCTTCGAAGTCGCCGTGCGCGCGCGCCAGATCGGCGAACGTGCTGCCCGCCTTGAAGATGACCAGGGTTTTCATGACGCGGCAGACGGAATGGTCAAACTTTCTGTGCGTTCTTCGCCAGCCCATCCAGTGCCGCGATGACCTTGTCGGCGGAAGCATCGCTGGTCGCCGCCAGCACGGCGCGCTCGATCGCGTCGTCGCGCCCGTTTTTGCCGTAGAAGTTGAGCAGGTAGTCGCCGTTTTCGGTGCCGCTGCCGTTGCGGCTGTCATCCTTCGCCAGGCGGCGCGCGTACCAGACGGCGTAGCCGTTCGACTCTTCGCAGCAATACACTTCGACCGAATGATGCGGCCCGAGCGGAAACTCCTCCGGATCGGTATGCCAGATGGTCTTGCGCCACAGATGGTTTTTCTTGGATTCGGGGATGTGGTCCATGATTCGGCTTTCGGCAATGGTGGCCGGCGTTCCGGCCTTAGCGATTGCCGCCTATTTTGCCAGCGGATGCGATTTTGCGCTGGCATTGCTGCACCACTTCATTGACCTTGGCGCTGTTGAACGGCTTGACCACGAAGCCGCAGGCGCCTGCCTGCAGTGCCTGCTGCACGTTGGGCAGTGTCGCCAGCGAACTGACCATCACGATATGCGTTTGCCGGCAGCTGTCGCGAATCGCGCGCGCCGCTGCGTGGCCATCGACATGCGGCATGTCGATATCGAGGAAAGCAATGTCGGGCTGATGCTGCTGGCAAAGGTGGATCGCCTTTTCGCCGTCTGCCGCCTCGCCGACGACGCGGTGCTGCCCTTCGGTGAGCAGCATGCGCAACACGCTGCGCGTCATGCGGTCGTCATCGGCAATGACGAAATTGAGACGGGTGAAAAGCGTGCGCGGCAAATCCATTCTTCGAGGCGGCCGCTAGTTGCGCGCGCTGCGCGCCGGCGCGCCGGCTTGCATCATGGCGTGCAGCTTGGCGGCGATGCGCGCATATTCGCGTTCGATCGATTGCATGCGGGGCGCTTCTGCGGGAATGCCGTTTCGCGCGCGGATTTCCAGTTCGCGCGAAATGGCGGCCAGCGCGGTGGCGCCGATCGATGCGCTGCTGCCGCACAAGGCGTGCGCGACCTTGG
>DATMTZ010000236.1:0-5053 GCA_035563975.1 Oxalicibacterium sp.
CAGCAGCTTGCTCGGCATGCAGCCGACGCGCGCGCACGTCGTGCCGTAAGCGCCGCTCTCGATCAGCACGACGCGCTTGCCATGCGTGCTGGCGGCACGGTAGGCGGTCAGGCCCGCGCTGCCGGCACCGATCACGGCCACGTCAAATGTCAGGGTTCTCATGGGCGCTCCGCTGGCTAATCGTTCCTGGTGTGCAGCTCGGCAATGCCCTGCAGACTGCCGATGCGGATCACAACCGGATGGAGCGACGCGTTGCCCTGCATCGGCCGCCATGCGAAACGCCATTCGCTTTCCGCAGCACGATGCTTGGCTTTGGAGAAGGCCTTGCCGAGCGGGCTGGGCACGCCATACGACATCGCGGCGTCGATACCGGCCCAGTTCGGCAACACGCGCTGCACCGCGCGATGCACGCGCTCGCCGAACTCCTCGGCATCGTGGATGACGAGATAGGAATCGACGTCGGGCGCATGATCGAACAGCGTGCCGTTCCAGTCGGTGGTCAGGCTGAGCGTCAGGAAGGGATTGATTTCATCGCCGGCCGGATGCTCGGGCGCGGGAGGCACCAGGCAGAATTCGCCGAGCGACATCGACCGTTCAAGAACATTGTGGGACGCGAAGTAATACAGCTTGGACGGTCGTTTGCTATCGATCTGGGTCATGCGTTTTCCAAAAAATGTGGCGCCAAAGACGTGTTGCCCGCTTTGGCATGAATCAAGGCGCGGCGCGGTGCTGCTTCAGCCAGTACCAGGCAAGGCCTAGCCATTCGTGGCTGGCGTAATCGCTGCGCTGCAACCAGCGGCTGCGCGGAAACCAGTCGACGATGGTAACGCGCTCGGCGCTGTCGAACACGGTCGGTGCCGCGATCACGGTCAGGCCGGTGCGCTGGAAAGCAAGCCGCGCGCGCTGCATGTGAATCGCATCGGTCACCAGCAGGATGCGCTGAATGCCGGACTTGCGCAGCATTGCCGCCGCATCGCGCGCATTTTCGGCGGTATTGTTGGAACGTTCTTCCAGCCAGCGCGTCGGCACCACGAAATCCTCGCGCAACACGCGCTCCATGATGGCGGCTTCCGACACGGTCGAGCCATCCGGCATGCCGCCGCTGAGCAGGATGGGCAAGCCGGTGTCGCGATGCAGTTTCGCCGCATAGCGCAGGCGCTGCAAGCCGATCGCGCTCGGCACGTCGCGGCCGTCGTACTCGGGCGCATTGGCGATGCGGCCTGCGCCGAGCACCACGATGGCTTGTGCGCCCGCGGCCTGCGCGGCCGACAGCGGCGGATTCATTTTCTCCAGCGGCGCCACCAGCAGCATGGCGCCCGGCCGCGTGCTGAAGACGGTAAGCAACAGCAGCGCCATCAGCGACACACCCGTACCGAATCGCAGCCAGCGGCCGCGCAGCCACAACCCGAAGGCGCACCACAGCACCAGGCTGAACGGCAATAGCAGCAAGGCGCTCATGGCCGAGTTGAAGATCCAGCTTCCGCTCATGGCAGCCCTTGCATGGTGTCGATGGAAATCCGCATCATTCGTTCATCTGCGGCTCGGCGATCGTGCGCAACTGGAAGCGGCCGTCGTTGTTGAACAGCCAGGTCTCGACCAGGTCGACGCGGCCGTTGCGCAACAGCTTGGCCGCCGGCTTGGGAAACGGCGCTGCCGCGCGCAAGGTGGACAAGGCGGTATTTTCGGTCACGCGATCATGGTTGGAACGCATGATTTCGCTGCGCAGCAGCTTGCCCTGTCCATCCACCTCGTAGCGCACCACGACAACCGAACGCAGCAACGGTTGCGGGCGGCCGATGAAGACCTTGATCGAACTGACTTGCGCAATGCGGTTGGCCAGCGCCAGCTTGTATTCCGCGATCGAATCGGCGGTGGACGTGGCATCGGGCGTGGTCTCGCTCAGGTGCACCGTCTGATCCGGCGTGCCGGTGCCACAGCCGGCCAATGCCAGCGCGAAAGCGATGATCGCGAGCTTGATTGTTTTCATGATGGCCTCGTCGTTGTCGAGTATAGGCAGTTTGATTGCAAATGCGTACAGAGGTTTCTCGCCTTCAATCAAAGCGCCCGCGCAACCGGAACTGTTCGGTCGCCGCCACCAGCGCCGCCGCAATGCCGGGTTCCATCGCCGCGTGCCCTGCGTCGGGCACCATGTGCAGCACCGATTGCGGCCACGCGCGATGCAGGCGGTAGGCGGCGGCGGGCGGACACACCATGTCGTAACGGCCCTGCACGATGGTTGCCGGCAAATGCGCGATGCGGTCAAGATTGCGCATCAGCTGGTCCTCCTCCATGAAGCCATGATGCAGGAAATAATGCGCTTCGAGCCGCCCGATGCCGCGCGCCACCACATCGGCGCCGGCTTCCGTCATCGTGTCCGCTTGCGGACGTAAAAAGGAGCAGCGGCTCTCGAAGCAGCTCCAGTCGCGCGCTGCCTGCAGCGACACTGCCGCATCGTCGCTGAGCAGGCGCTCCGCGTAAGCTTGCAGCAGTTGTGCGCGCTGCTGCGGCGGAATGGCGGCGACAAAATCGGCATAGGCTTCAGGGAAGAAACGTCCCATGCCGTGCATGAACCAGTCGATCTCGGCCTGCGTGCACAGGAACACACCGCGCAGGATGAAGCCGAGGCAGGCTTGCGGATGCGCCTGCCCGTAGGCGAGCGCGAGCGTTGCACCCCACGAGCCGCCGAACACCAGCCAGCGGTCGATGCCCAGCATGCGCCGCAGCGTTTCGATATCGCCGATCAGCAGCGGCGTGGTGTTGTCGCGCACTTCGCCCAGCGGCGTGGAGCGACCGGCGCCGCGCTGGTCGAACAGGATGATGCGATAGGCATCCGGATGGAAGAACTGCCGGTGCCGCGGCGACAGGCCGCCGCCCGGCCCGCCATGCAGGAAGATCACGGGGATGCCGCCTGGATTGCCGCATTCTTCCCAGTACAGCGTATGCAGATCGTCGACTGCGAGCATGCCGCTGCGCGCCGCCTGCAAGGGCGGAAACAAGGGCAAGGCGGAAATTGTGTCGTCCATGCGCATCCGTTCGTTGATGCACCGATTGTAGCGAAGGATGCCGCCACGCATGAAAAAACGGCGTATGGCCGCCGGCCCGCAAGCTTCATGTCGGCCGGCGCGGCGAACTATTCGCGCCGCACCAACTCTGTCCTGAAGGCCGCGAAGAAGCCGTCGAGCTTCAGCGTCCTTATTTTCGGGAAGGAGAAATGTATGAAACTGCTGCAAGACAGCTTGCTGTTCTGGACATCGATGGAGGGATGGATCAAGGCGATACTGGTCGCCGGCCTCGGTTATCTCGCGATGGATTTGCTGTCGTGCTTTCTGACGCGACGCATTACCGCACTGTCGCAACACACGAAAAGCCGCGTCGACGACGTCGTCGCCGCCGCGCTGGCAGGCACCAAACGCATCCTGATCCTCCTGGTCGCGATCCTGATCGGACTGCACAACGTCGATTTCTCCGACAAAGTCGAAAAATGGCTGTCGCACGCGCTCGTTATCGTGGTCGGCCTGCAGGTCGCCATCTGGCTCAATCGCGCGATCAGCATGTGGATGGAGAAGATCGTCGATCCGAAGACGGATCCGGCGCTGCGCAACCGCGCTACCACGACCACCATGATCTTCCTGCTGCGGATTACGGTGCTGCTGACGGTGCTGTTGACCGTGCTGGCCAATCTGGGCGTGAACATCACGGCCTTCGTCGCCAGCCTCGGCATCGGGGGCGTGGCGATCGCACTGGCGCTGCAAACCATCCTGAGCGACCTGTTCGCGTCGCTGTCGATCGGGCTCGACAAGCCGTTCGAAGTCGGCGACTTCATCATCGTCGATGACTGGATGGGCACGGTCGAATACATCGGCGTGAAAACTACGCGACTGACGAGCCTGAGCGGCGAGCAGCTGATCCGTTCGAATACCGAGCTGCTGAAATCGGTGATCCACAACTACAAGCGCATGTCGGAACGGCGCGTGGTGTTCGGCTTCAGCGTCGCCTACGAAACGCCGATCGAGCAGCTGGGCCAGCTCGGCGGCGTGGTGCGCGACATCGTCCAGGCGCAATCACCGGTGCGCTTCGATCGCGCGCACTTCATGAAATTCGGCACCAGCAGCCTGGACTTCGAAGTCGTCTATTACGTGCTGAGCCCGGACTACAACCTGTACATGGATATCCAGCAAACGATCAACCTGGAGTTGATGAAGGCCTGCGCGGCGCGCAATGTATCGTTCGCGATTCCTTCGTCGGTATTGCGGGTGGCATCCGAGATCAAGCTGGCCACGCCCCCTGCTGCATCACCGCTTCCTCCGGCCCCGGTGCGCGAAGAACACGCGGCAGGCTAAGCGCTCAGCGGCGGCGCCGGGCCAGACGCTGGCGCGCAATGTCGAACAGCCAGTTGAAGCAGAACGCGTACAGCATGAAGAACAGCGAAAACGTCAGGTCCAGCATCAGGGCCTCGACGATGGAAATCGCCAGCCACCATGCCGTCAGCGGCAGCGCCACCGCCATGAAGAAGGCTTCAAAGCCCAGCGTGTGCAGCACGCGCACGGCGGGCGTGCGGCGCCAGCCGAAACGCGCCTCGAGCATTTCGTAGAGTTGGTTGTACAGCATGTTGCAGCCCATCGCGCAGAAGGCGAGGATCACGGCGAGCGCGCCGAAATGCAGCATGTCCATGCCGAAACCGTGCGACATCAGCGGCACCAGGATGATCAGTGCGCAGACTTCGAAGAGAACAGCGTGCACGACACGCAGCAGCAAGGTATTGATGGCGATTTCCTGCAAAAAGTGCGTGATTATAAGTCGGTAGCCGGCTTTCCCGCCCGCCGCGTGCGCGCCGCAACGGAGCAATTCACAAAAGATTCTGCAAACAAAGATGACAAATGATTTGAATTGCTCTATACTTCGGCCCCTTCAGGCATGTTGGTCGACGCCAACAAGCGGGCCGGGTGAGCAGGCGCAGTCTAGCGGGTGCTTAGCTCAGTTGGTAGAGCGGCGCCCTTACAAGGCGTAGGTGGGGAGTTCGAGCCTCTCAGCACCCACCAATCGGTCACGCAGT
>DATMTZ010000237.1:0-6303 GCA_035563975.1 Oxalicibacterium sp.
ATCTGGTTCACCAGCGTGAAGATGCTGGTTTCGATGAATTCGATCAGCCCCTCGAACATCTGCGCCTTGCTGGCGAAATGCCGGTACAGGGCCGCTTCGGACACGTCGACCTTGGCCGCCAGCGCGGCCGTCGTGATCTTCTCGCCCTTCGGCTGCTCCAGCATGCCGGCCAGCGTCTGGAGAATTTGCAGCTTGCGTTCGCCTGGTTTGGTAGTTGCCATGATTTTTATTGGTTGGACAAGCAATCTGGACGGCTGAATGTAACGCGCTCCCTACGCAAGCTCTAACGCAACCGGTGCAACTGCCTGAACAGTTGCCCTACGGATTTTACTTTGACATCCACGAAAATGGGGCGCTTTGTGGCAGCCGCGCCGCTGCCGTCGCCCGGATGCGTGTAACCCTTTTTGTCGGTGCGCAGATAACCGGTCACCCAGGCGGTGCGCAGGCCAAGCGCCTTGGCCGTCTTTAGGTTTGCCACCGTGTCCTCCACCAGGATGCAGCGGCGCGGATCCAGCCCCTCGCGCGCCAGCAATTTCTGCATCATCAGGCGCGATGGCTTGGGCCGCAGGCGGCCGTGCACGCGCATCGCCTCGATCGGCACGTGTTGCGCAAAATGCGGGTGCAGGCCCAGCTGGCGCAGTACATCGCGCGCATAGCGGCGCGGCGCATTCGTCAGCAGAATCTTGCGGCCCGGCAGCCGCCGCAGCACGCGCGCCAGTCCGCGTTCGGCGCGCACCATTCCGGCCAGGTCATCGAAACGATGCGCCTCCCGCAGAAAATCATCAGGCTTTACTTGATGATGCTTTACCATACCGAGCAAGGTTGCGCCGTAGCGCTGCCAGTACCGCGTGCGCACCGCATTGACGGCGTCGACATCGCAGGCTTCGCCGCATTCGTCCAGCACCTTGGCGATGTAGGCGTTCATGTTCAGATTGATGGCCGGGAAAATCGCGTGCGAGGCATCGTGCAGCGTATTGTCCAGATCGAACAACCAGACCGGCTCTCTTGCCGCTTTATGCATCGTTTTCATTCACCATTCATTCAGGGAAGCGCATGCGTCGCGTTGCCGTATTCATCTTCGCCGTTTTCGTCAGTTTCCACGCCGCCTTGGCGCACGCCGAGCGCAGCACTTCTGCCGCAGCGCCGGCCGCGCAATCGCCCATCCCGCTGCGCGGCACGCTGTACCGCATCGACTACCGCGGTCGCAGCAGTTACCTGTTCGGTACCGTGCATGTCGGCCAGGCTGCATTTTATCCATTGGAGCCGCAAGTCACTCGCGCATTGCAGCAATCGGAGCAGCTTGCACTTGAGGTCGATATTCGCAATACCGCAGCGTTTCAGCAAGCGATTCTTCGATACGGCGTGTATCCGGATGAACAAACAGTAGCGCAGCATCTGCCTGTCGACGAACTGGCGCAGCTGCAGCAGGCGCTTGAACACGCCGGCATCCCGTTTGCCAATGTCGCGCGCATGAAACCGTGGATGATCGCGAACGTGCTGCTGGTGCAGACGATGGCCAGACACGGGTTCCCGGCCGAGCAGGGCCTTGAACAGTATTTCCTCGGCGTGGCGGCGCAGCAGAAAAAGCCCGTCGTCGAACTGGAAAGCGCCGGCTATCAACTTTCGCTGTTCGACCAACTCGACGAACAGCAGCAACAAGTCTATCTGCGTGAAACGATGCAGGACATTGCAGACGGTTCGGCAATCGACAAGGGCATCGCACTGATCGATGCGTGGAGCCGTGCAGACAGCACAGCCATGCAGGCGGCGGTTGACGACATGCTGAACGACGATTCGGTCTCGTCGCGCTTTATTGAACGCACGTTGCTTGCGCAACGCAATCCGCACATGGCCGAGCGGATCGCCGCCTGGCTGAAAAGCGGAAAAACCACTTTCGTCGCGGTCGGCACGCTGCACTTGATCGGCAAGGACAGCATTCCGGCGCTGCTGCGCCAACGCGGTTACCGCGTCAGCCGGCTCTACTGAGACGGGCACCGGCAACTGCTTTCGCGTACGCGTTGCACTGGTCATTTCGTCATGGCAACATGCGGAAGCGTGTCCTATAAAGGATAGGCGCCAATCGTGCCGAAGGGGAAGCCGCAATGAACACGACCAGACTGTTTGAATGGCTGAGCCTGCACATGCGCACAATCCGCATTGCGATGGTGCCGATTTTATTGCTTCTGGTGACTGGCGTCGGCCTGTTGGTCCATGCCACCGGCGGCGCCAAGTTTTCTTATCTGCACGCAATGTATCTGCCGGTGATGCTGGCCGGCTTTGTATTCGGACTGCGCGGCGGACTGCTGATCGGCCTGCTCGGCGGCCTCATCCTCGGCCCCTTCATGCCGATCAATGCCGCCACCGGCGAAATGCAGGACACGCTGAACTGGATCTACCGCAGCGGCTTCTTCATGCTGGTCGGACTGTTCAGCGGCGGCGTCAGCGACAGCGTGCGCTCCTACCTGCGCCACCTGAAATGGATCGCGCGCCACGACGCCGACACGCAGCTCCCCAACCGGACCGCGCTGCTGGAGTCGCTGTCGCGGCTGCCGCAGGAAAAGCAGGCAGCCGACTCCTTCGTGCTCGCTGTCATCAGCCTGCAAAATGCGATGGAGCTGAAATCGGCTTTCGGCTTCGACATCATTGATGATCTGATGCGGCAATCCGCGCAGCGCTACGAAAATATCCTGCTGCATCGCACGCAGGTTTATCGCATCGATGCGGAACAGCTCGGCATCCTGATTGAAAACCGCAGCGCACAAAACGTCGATGCCCTGCTGGCCGAACTGATAGAGGACGCGCGTCAGCCGTTCCAGTTCAACGGCATTCCGATTCACACCGATTCGCGGCTGGGCTACGTCGCGTTCGACCAGCTGCTGCATCCACCCGGGGTCTATCTGCAACGCGCGGAAGCCGCGCTGGTCTCGGCCCACGAGAACGCCCATGACTGCATCGCGTACAGCCCGGAAATCAGCACCATCGCGAAAGATAACCTGTCGGTGCTCGGCAACCTGATGCACGCGATCCGCGCGGGACAGCTGTCGATGCACTATCAGCCGAAGATCTGCATGCGCAGCGGCGCGATCAAAAGCGTCGAAGCGCTGATGCGCTGGCATCATCCGGAACGCGGCAATATCCCGCCCGGCGTCTTCATTCCGCGTGCGGAACAAAGCACGCTGATCAACCTCGTCACGGAATTCGCGCTGGAACAGTCTATGCAGCAGATCGTGCAATGGCAGAGCAAGGGCCTCGACATTCCGATCGCCGTCAACATCTCGCCACGCAATCTGCTCCAGCCCGGCTTTTCGGACCTGATCCTGAGCCTGCTGCAGCGATACGGCGTCGAAGGCCGGCTGCTGGAACTGGAAGTCACGGAAGGTGCGTTGATGACCGACATGGCGCGCACCATCGTTGAACTGCATCGCCTGGCCGACGCGAAGATCACGATCTCGATCGATGATTTCGGCACCGGCTATTCGTCGCTGCAGTATCTGCACAAGCTGCCGATTTCGCTGATCAAGATTGACCAGTCCTTCGTGCGTCGCCTGCCGAACGACAAGGGCGCACTGCACATCGTCGAGGCGGCGGTGACGCTGACGCACAAGATGGGCATGCAGACGATCGCAGAAGGTGTCGAAAGCGATGAAATCTATCGTGTACTCGCAAGTCTCGGCTGCGATATCGCGCAGGGCTTCGCCGTATCGCGCCCGCTGCCGGCTTCCGAGTTCGAGCAATGGTACGCCCGGCACGGCGGACGTTTCAGCCATTTCGGGACCAATGCGTCTGCCAGCAAAACCGCTGCACTTTAAGGCTGCGCGACTGTTTCAATGCGTCGGCGACATGCCGATACCACCTCACCCTTTGCATCAAGGAGAACCATATGCTGATTGAAGTAAAAGTCCCTGAACTGACCGAAGGAGCCACCGAAGCCACACTGCTCGGCTGGAACAAGAAAAAGGGGGATCGCGTCACCGAAGGTGACAACCTGACCGATCTGGAAACCACCAAGGTCGTCGTCGAAATCGTCGCACCGGCCACGGGAACGCTGGTCGAGATCGTGAAGGAAGAAGGTGCGGACGTGGGCGAAGGCGATGTGATCGCCCGCATCGAGACCGGCGCCTGAGGTCGACGCGAAAACGACTCGATCGACGCTATAGCCGGCGTTACTGGCAAAAAAAGCGCACCGGACGGTGCGCTTTTCTATTGCCGATGCTGGTCAATGCGAACGAATCATCGTGCCGAAGGCTTGTTCGGTCAGCACTTCCAGCAGCAACGAATGCTCGATGCGGCCGTCGATGATATGCACCGTGTTGACGCCCGACTTCGCCGCATCCAGCGCAGACGAAATCTTCGGCAGCATGCCGCCGGAGATCGTGCCGTCGGCGAACATCTCGTCGATCTCGCGCGCCGACAGGTCGGTCAGCAGCTTGCCCTGCTTGTCCTGCACGCCGGCGATGTTGGTCATCATGATCAGCTTCTCGGCCTTCAGGATTTCCGCGATCTTGCCGGCCACCACGTCGGCGTTGATGTTGTAGGCCTGGCCGTCGTCACCGAAACCGATCGGCGAGATGATCGGGATGAAGGCATCGTCCTGCAGCGCCTTGACCACCGCCGGATTGATCGCCTCGATATCGCCGACAAAACCGATGTCAAGGAATTCGCCCGGATGCTCCTTGTCGGGCATCTGCATCTTGCGTGCGCGGATCAGACCGCCGTCCTTGCCGGTCAGGCCGACCGCCTGGCCGCCGTAATGGTTGATCAGCATCACGATGTCCTGCTGCACTTCGCCGCCCAGCACCCACTCGACGACTTCCATCGTCTCCTCGTCGGTGATGCGCATGCCCTGCACGAAGGTGCCCTGCTTGCCGATCTTCTTCAGCGCGTTGTCGATCTGCGGACCGCCGCCGTGCACCACCACCGGGTTCATGCCGACCAGTTTCAGCAGGATCACGTCGCGCGCGAAGCCGTGCTTCAGGCGTTCCTCGGTCATCGCGTTGCCGCCGTATTTGACGACGATGGTCTTGCCGTGGAACTTGCGGATATACGGCAGCGCCTCCGCCAGAATCTGCGCCTTGCTCTGCGGCGACACTGGGGTAAGATCGGCGGGCGGTGCGGTAAAGTCGTTCATGTCTGGTCCTGGTTGAAGATGACCGCGATTTTACAGGGAATGCCCGTTCTTTTTGCGGCCTGGCTTTCGAAAATTTGCGCCGCGTTGCGTTCCTGCCGCCACTGCCGACAGGCGCTGTAGGAAGATGGCCGCGCATTCGCTTTTTCGAGCTGCCTCGGCGGCCGGCGCGGCGACTTTCAGGGAAGACAATGGCAATGAGCCGATGTTCGCGATGTCAGGCGGAATTTTCATGCGGCGAGGCCGATGCGGGTGCTGCCGCGCCGTGCTGGTGCATGAGCTTGCCGCCGCTGCCGCTCGACGGAGGCGTCGCAGCGGCTTCTTCCTGCCTGTGTCCTCGCTGCCTGCGCGCATTGCTGGCGCAAGCCGGCCTTACGGACAATCGCGCCAATCCTGGTGAGGAAAAGCCTGCTTGATCTTTGACAGGCTGGCCTGCGCCGCCGCATCCAGTCCGTGCAACTGGAACACCAGCTTGCTCGGCCCGGTGCCCTGCGTGCCGACGCGCGCCGAACGCACGCCCTTCTGGTTCAGTTCCGCCAATTGCTTGCGCGCGGATTCCTCGGACTTGAACACGCCGAGCGAAATGCCCCATTGCAGCGGCGAATTGTCCTGGATCACGAAAAAGTCGTTGACGCCGAGCCGCTTCAATTCGCCCGCCTTTTTGTCAGCGGCATCCTTGCTGCCCTGCGGCGGCATGTAGACGATGTAGCGCGACGCTTCCTGCACCGCACGCCGCGTCAGGCGATCGCCCAGCGCCAGCGGTGCCAGCTGCGTCTCGAAACGCTTGGCCTCCGCGTCGTCGAAAGCGCCGACCTCGGTGCAGGCAGCCGTCGGTTTGTCTGCCTGGACGCTTGCTGCCGCTGCCGACGCAGGCGCGGGTGTCGCTGCTGCCGCCGCAACGGGTGCCGCGCTTGTCTTCTGATTGACGGCAGGCGCATCGGCCGATGCCAGCAGACTCAGCTTGCTGGCATTCAACTGCTGGTTCATGCGCGTCGGCTCGCGCGATGACGGAAACAGCTCGTCGAGATAGCCTTGTTGAAACGCGAGCAGGCCGGCGTTGATCAGGAACAGCAGCCAGAACGTGATTTTCAGCATGTCGAAGAAACGTGAGTGGCGACCGATTGCAAGCCAATCAGCACCAGGTTATCCACGCGCTCGTGCGCGACATTCAGGTGCGG